>NZ_DCRG01000024.1:0-30609 GCF_002325125.1 Sphingobacterium sp. UBA1498 | reverse complement strand
AAATTTGAGACAGCTTCTTTTCTTTATGCTAACCTTTCGTTAACTTTTTTCCAGTTCACAATATTCCACCAATTTTTGATATAATCAGCTCTTTTATTTTGATAGTGTAGGTAATAAGCATGTTCCCATACATCAAGACCTAAAATAGGAATTCCTGTCACCTCAACAACGTCCATCAAAGGATTGTCTTGATTTGTGGTAGAGGTAATTTTCAAGTTACCAGAATCATCCAAAATTAACCATGCCCATCCCGAACCGAATCTTGAGGTTGCTGCAGCCGCAAATAGCTCTTTAAATTTGTCTAATGAGCCAAATGTGCTATTGATCATCTTCAATAATTTCTCGGAAGGCTCGCCCGGCTTATCAGATATACTTTCCCAAAAGAAATTGTGGTTCCAAGCCCCACCCGCATTATTTCTTGCTTTGGGAGAATATTTGGATATGTTTGCTAAAAGTTGTTCCTCTGATGCTTCTTTGATATTTTCAGCAAGGATAGCTTCATTAATAGCATTAATATACGCTATATGATGCTTTGTATAATGGATTTCCATGGTCAACTCATCAATATTAGGCTCCAAAGCGGCATAATTGAACGGTAATTTGACTTGGGAAAACTTTAATGTAGCGGCATTTAATTCCGTTGCTTTCGCGGAGGCAATATCTTGTAATATTGATATAGATACAGCAATGCCAAGTGTTGCTTTTGCTGCATTTTGAAGGAAGTTTCTGCGTGTTTGCATATAATCTTATTGTGATTAGTTTTGATATAAATATAACGTGAAATTTTGCAATTATTGTTCTCCAATTGTCTGTTAATTGTAATACAATAAAATTGTTATCAATTCGACTTTTTCCCTTGCCATAGTCTTTCAGATTAGTACCATTGTTAAGAGATGAATCATGGTCATTATAGTTTGGATTGAGATATAGTTTAGATTGTATTAACAATAGAGGTGCTTTCGTGGTGCTTAGAAGGTTACACCAACTTGAGGACGTAATGTATTTGCTCTCAAGACTGATTGAACTCTGATTCATGTCGCATTGACGGGGCTTGGGAGTCTAATATATTGTTTATTATGCTTGAATGATTTTTTTGGATAAGCTTAGATAGTGCTTAGGTATTCGGGTCGTCTCCATTCTATCAAAGCACTTATAATTTCTGATTTTTATGTAATTTTGAGCTATGTATACATTAAGGATCTCAAAAATTATCCCTCAACCCAACAATAATATAACCTTTCAGCTTGAGCCAGTAGCAGGAGGCTATCCTCCTTATAAAGCTGGGCAGTTCATTACTCTTTCTTTTGTGTTTGGTGAGCGGGAGATACGTCGTTCTTATTCTTTAAATAGTTCGCCAGATAATAATGAGCCCCTTAGTATCACTGTGAAGCGTGTCGAAAATGGCGAAATATCTAGATTGCTCCATCATACTATTGTAGAGGGAGATGTTGTCAATGCCATGGAGCCTCAAGGTTTGTTTGTATATGAACCTGAACCGGAAAAGGTTCGAACACTATTTCTGTTTGCCGCAGGAATTGGTATCACACCATTATATGCTATTTTAAAAACAGCACTTGTTGCAGAATCTAAATCTAAAGTCGTACTAGTCTATAGCAATAGTACATTGGAATCTACCCCATTTCGATCGGAATTGGAACATTGGGCGGATCAATTTCCTGATCGTTTAACAATTATATGGATTTACTCCGATAGTAAAAACTTGATGAAAGCTAGATTAAACAGAGATTATATTTATGATATTGTCAAAAATCATTTGTTTGGAAGTAGAGAGGAGGCCCTGTTCTATACCTGTGGTCCTGTGATTTACATGGATCTATGCCGTTTTACACTTTTGGGGATGGGATTTGGTTTTGATCAGATAAAAAGGGAGACATTTTTGTTGCCTGAAAATGAAGAGGACGATGATGATGAAACTGAAAAGAAAGTCGACAAAGCAGTCTATGCTATAAAATTATATTTTCAAGGGGAGACTTATATTCTTGAAGTTCCCTACAATAAATCTATTTTAGATGTAGCTCTGGAACATAAAATCAAATTACCTTATTCCTGTAGATCCGGCATGTGTAGTACCTGTATTGCGCAGTGTATTAAAGGAAAGGTGAAGATGGATTATAATGAAGTACTAACAGATCGAGAGGTAGAGCAGGGAAGAACACTATTGTGTACTAGTCACCCGTTAGAGATGGATACAGAGGTTGAAGTGTTGTAAACTAGATCTAGTATTTAAAGTAGCGATATGGTTGTTCTTTATGTTTATTGGTAATAATTAAAATTGCACATACAAGTAAATTTATTTATGTTTGGATATAACCGTTTTATATCTAACTATTATGGGGAAATTACTCTGGAGCCCAACAGAAGAGCAGAAATCTCAATCTGAGATCAATAAGTTTAAACAATATATTGAAAAGGAGTATGGTTTGTGCTTCAGTTCCTATCAGGAACTTTGGGCGTGGTCAACGACAGATCTATCCAATTTTTGGAAGAGTATAGCGACCTATTTCAATTTGGCGTTTCATTCAGATTTTACAAATATTATCGAGCTGCCTGCAGATTCAACAAGCTTTATTGGTACAAAGTGGTTTGCTGGAGCGACCTTGAACTATGCCGAACACGTATTTCGCAAAGCTTCAGAGCAGCGTCCGGCGTTAATCTTTCAATCGGAGCAGCAAGTTAGGAGAGAGGTTTCTTGGCTTGAATTAGAATTTATCGTGCTCAAGCTTCAGATCTATTTGAAAGAAATAGGTGTTCAAAGCGGAGATCGTGTAGCAGGTGTGCTAATTAATGGTATTGAAGCAGTCGCATTATTTTTGGCTACAAATTCCATCGGAGCTGTTTGGTCCTGTTGTTCTCCCGACTTTGGGGAAGCAAGTATTCAGGATCGTTTTGAGCAGATAGAACCTAAAGTTCTGTTCGCTAACAGTAGTTATTCCTATAATGGTCGTCATTTTGAGAAGTCTGAAAATATCAAACAACTCGCAGAACAGTTACCTTCGTTATTGGCCTGCGTTTTTATTGATGACAATATATGGGAAGGGATTATGGGAAAAGATGTTAACCAACATAAGCTTCAGTTCACAGCAGTACCGTTTGATTCTCCAATATGGATTTTGTATTCTTCCGGAACGACAGGAAAACCTAAAGCCATTACACACGGAGTTGGAGGCATGCTACTAGAGCATGTGAAAGCAGTCGGGTTGCATCAAAATGTACAAAATGGCGAACGTTTTATGTGGTATTCAACTACCGGATGGATGATGTGGAATTACGCACTTTCGGCCCTCTTAATGGGAAATACATTGTGTATATATGACGGAGCAACAAATTATCCTGATAAACTTAGTTTATGGAAATTTGCGCAGGAAAATAAGGTGGATCACTTTGGTGTTGGCGCAGCTTATCTCATATCGTGTCAGGATCAAGATTTAAGGTCGCTGTCTTATCAGCCCAAAACAATAGGATCAACTGGTTCACCGCTTCCACCTGATGTTTTTGAGTGGCTAAATGAACAGTTTCCGAAGAGTCAAATTATTTCGTTGAGTGGTGGAACGGATGTTTGCAGTGCCTTTCTCTCTGGCTGTGCATTGCGCGATGTGTATGCCGGTGAAATTCAATGCCGTGCATTAGGAGCTAAGATTGAAGCCTTTGATGTCGATGGTCATAATCTTTATAAAGAGGTAGGAGAACTTGTTATCTTAGCACCTATGCCATGCATGCCTATTTATTTTTGGAATGATCCAGCTAATAAAAAATACTTTAATAGTTACTTTGATAAATACCCAGGGGTGTGGAATCACGGTGATTGGATTCAGATTACATCACACGATGGAGTCATTATGTATGGGCGTTCAGATGCTACGTTGAACCGAGGTGGCGTACGTATTGGCACAGCAGAAATCTATAATGTGTTAAATAAAACCGAAGGAGTCTTGGATAGCCTGGTTGTTTGTGTAGATCACGAAAATGGATCTTCTGACATGTTACTTTTTGTACAATTGAACGATAGTCTATTGAGCGATGCATTAAAAGGAGATATTAAGCGAGCACTTAGGCAGCAGTATAGTCCACGTCACGTACCTGACTATATTTTTCAGGTAGCAGCTATCCCCTACACGTTAAGCGGAAAGAAGCTGGAGTTACCGGTCAAGAAGATTTTTTCAGGGATGGCTATAGAGAAAGCGGTTTCAGTAGATATTATGCGAAACCCAGAGTGCTTGTCCGATTTTGAAGAACTTAGCAAAACTTGGAAACAACATTAAATGTTCCGTATTATCATTTATTATCGATCCCCCTCACATTTCACGGGCTCTTCTGGGTGAGGGGAATTTACGATTGTTACCATTAAACCTGTATAACGCCTACATTATATCGCTCCAGGATAGGCTTTTCGTTGGCCGCTTCTATACCCATGCTAATGACTTTTCTAGTTTCTTCGGGTGATATTATTCCATCAACCCATAATCTCGCTGCGGCATAATAGGGGCTGAGTTGTTCGTTATAGCGATTTTCAATTGATTTGAGAAGATTATTTTTCTCTTCTTCGGTTATTTCCTGACCTTTGGATTTTAAAGCTGATTCTTGGATTTGGAAGAGAGTTTTGCCAGCAGCAGCACCACTCATAACAGCCATTTGGGCAGTAGGCCATGCATAGATTAATCGTGGGTCATACGCTTTGCCGCACATGGCATAGTTTCCGGCACCATAACTATTCCCGACAATAAAAGTAAACTTCGGAACTACAGAATTAGCCATTGCATTTACCATTTTTGCTCCGTCTTTGATGATTCCGCCTTGTTCGGAGCGGCTTCCTACCATAAACCCAGTGACATCCTGGAAAAATACAAGTGGAATGCGTTGCTGGTTGCAATTCATAATGAAACGTGCAGCTTTGTCTGCAGAGTCACTGTAAATAACTCCTCCCATTTGCATTTCCATAGCGTTACCTGGTTTTTTGGCTTTGATAATTTCACGTTGATTGGCAACGATTCCAACAGCCCAACCATCTACACGTGCAAGGGCGCATACAATTGTTTTCCCATAATCTGGTTTGTATTCCTCTAATGTTTCTGCGTCGACGATTGCATGTAAAATATCCTGCATACGATACGGTTTGGTTCTATCTTCGGGGAGAATATCCGCTATTTTACCCGGATCTGTTTTTGGGGGCTGGCTTATCGTTCTATTGAAATTAGCTTGGGCATGTCCTCCGATTTTATCAATAACATTTTTTATTGCTTCCAAGCAACTCTGGTCGTCGGGGAATTTATTATCTGTTACACCAGATATCTCCGAATGTGTAGAAGCTCCACCTAGTGTTTCGGCATCTACGGTTTCACCGATCGCGGATTTAACTAGATAAGGACCTGCTAAAAATACAGACCCTGTCCCCTCCACGATAAAGGCGTAGTCAGACATAATTGGAAGATAAGCTCCACCAGCGACACAGCTTCCCATGATTGCTGCAATTTGAGGGATACCCATCGAAGACATGCGTGCATTATTACGGAATATGCGTCCAAAATGTTCTTTATCGGGAAATATTTCATCTTGCATGGGTAAAAAAACACCGGCAGAATCTACCAAATAAATAATCGGCAGATTGTTTTCCATAGCAATTTCTTGCGCGCGTAGATTTTTTTTAGCAGAAATAGGGAACCAGGCTCCAGCCTTTACCGTTGCGTCGTTAGAGACAATAACGCATAGTTTCGATTTTACGTAGCCCAGTACAGCGGCACAGCCTGCGTTTGTGCAGCCACCATATTCTTTATACATCCCTTCGCCGGCAAACATTCCTATTTCGATATATTCCCGATCTGGGTCGAGTAGATATTCTATTCTTTCCCAAGCCGACATTTTCCCTTTTTCTTTAAGTTTTTTGACTTTATCTATACCACCACCGAATTTTAGATTTTCTCTTTTTTTGCGAAGTAATGCAAGTAGCTCCTTCATAATTTATAATCTTGGTTTAAAAAGCTGTTGAATTAAGGATTTCTTATTTTTAGATAAATTTAAAATAAAATTTTAAAATATTTGCAATTTTATTCCTAAATATTTTGATATATTTGAATAGAATTACCGATTGTAAATTTAATATTCATGCTTATGTTTATTGAAAATAAACAACAAATGGATATGATCAGAGCAAGTGCGCGAGATTTTGCACAGTATCATATCAAACCTTATGTGATGGAATGGGACGAAGCCCAAATTTTTCCAATAGAAGTTTTTAAAAAGTTAGGCGAACACGGCTTCATGGGCGTGATTGTTCCCGAAGAATATGGTGGGTCTGGGCTCGGATACCAGGAATATATTACCGTTTTGGATGAGATTTCTAAAGTATGTGGTTCTATAGGACTTTCTGTAGCGGCGCATAATTCCTTATGTACAAATCATATCTTGAGCTTTGCCAGTGAAAGGCAAAAGAAGCATTATCTTCCGAAACTAGCGACAGCCGAATGGATAGGCGCTTGGGGGCTCACCGAAACAGGGTCAGGTTCGGATGCAGGCGGAATGACGACGTTTGCTGAAAGGGATGGTGATTATTATATTTTAAATGGTTCCAAGAATTTTATAACCCATGCTATCAGTTCGAGCGTAGCGGTAGTTATCGCGCGAACGGGGACCAAAGGTGATAAAAAAGGAATGTCAGCCTTCATTGTTGAGAAAGGAGTTCCCGGATTTACCGCTGGCAAGAAGGAGAATAAATTGGGGATGCGAGCTTCGGAAACAGCTTGTCTGTTTTTTGATAACTGTCGGATACATCGCGATCAACTTATTGGAGAAGAAGGACAAGGTTTTGTACAGGCGTTGAAGTTATTGGATGGGGGGCGTATTTCTATTGCGGCACTTTCGTTAGGTATCGCCCGAGGAGCTTATGAGTGTGCGCTAAAATATGCACACGAGCGTGAGCAGTTTGGAAAAAAGATTTACGACTTTCAAGCAGTTTCATTTTCACTTGCAGATATGGCTACCCAAGTTGAAGCTAGCGAATTGTTAACAAGACAAGCCGGCTATTTGAAGGATCATGGGCAACGTGTTTCTAAAATAGGAGCGATGGCTAAGCTTTATGCTTCAGAGGCTGCTGTCAACGTTTCCAACGAATCCGTTCAGATTTTTGGCGGATATGGGTTTACTAAGGACTATCCCGCGGAGAAGTTTTTTAGAGATGCTAAGCTATGCACAATAGGGGAGGGGACTTCAAGTATTCAAAAAATGGTGATCGCCAGAGAGATCCAGAAAGATATTTTATAGTGTTATGAGGGATCAAGTTGTATTGGTTGATTGCCCAAGGGATGCTATTCAAGGGCTTCACAGCTTTATTGATACAGATAAAAAAATTAAACATATTAATACGTTAATCGATAGTGGACTGTTTGATGTTATTGATTTTGGATCTTTTGTCTCTCCGAAGGCTATTCCACAGTTAGCCGATACAAAAGCGGTGCTAAAGGGAATCCGAAAGAGTGAGAGGGTGAAGCTTTTAGCCATTGTTGCTAATCTACGAGGGGTGATAGAAGCGGTTCAAGAGGAAAAAATCGACTATTTAGGGTACCCATTTTCAATCTCAGAAACATTCCAATTGCGAAACACCAATATGGACTTAGCTGCATCTTACCAACAGGTAAAAGAAATGACAGCTTTGGCTGCGGCGTACCATAAATCGCTGGTTGTCTATATTAGCATGGCCTTTGGGAACCCTTACAACGATCCTTGGTCACCGGTGTTAGTGAAAGAGTGGATTGAAAAGCTAATCGATCTTGACATCCGGGAGTTTGCTTTGGCAGACACCACATCAGAAGCCGATGCGAACCAAATTGCCGAATTATTCAACGCTGTCAATGCCCGTTTTCCAACATTCGATATTGGTGCGCATTTTCATGCAAGTAGAGCAGAAAGTCTCGCAAAGATTGAAGCTGCCTATATTGCGGGCTGTCGTAAATTTGAAGGTTCATTACTTGGCTATGGCGGCTGTCCATTTGCGAAAAATGATTTAGTTGGTAATATACCTTCCGAACTTTTATTACACTATTTTAGACGAGGAACAGATGCTGAAATAGATACATTGGAGCATAGTTTTAGGCAGTTGATTTTGTAATATTTTTTAATGGAAAGACTGAATTTTATAAAAGTGCACATTGAAGAGCATGTGTTCAACCTGACGCTAGCGCGATCGGAAAAGAGAAATGCTTTTAGTCCGACTATGGTGAGCGAAATTGCGTATGCATTGAATCTTGCGAATAATGATCCAAATATTTATTTAGTGCAGATAGAAGCTGAGGGGCCTGTCTTTTGTGCTGGTATGGATCTAAAAGCTTTTGCGGATCCAACCTCGGATACCGGAAATGCGGCAATTCCCAAGGTTGAAAAATCATTGGCGGAAATATTTTCCTGTCTAGACAAACCATCAATTTGTGTGTTGAGAGGTGATGTTATTGCAGGTGGTTTTTTAATTGCATTATCCTGTACGTATTTGTTTGCTCTCCCAAATGTGCGTTTTTCTTTGCCAGAAGTAAAAATTGGACTTTTCCCATTTCAGGTACTGGCTTTGCTAATAGAATTTATGCCGGAGAGAAAGGCAATGGACCTTTGTATCAGAGGAAGTTCTTTTTCTGCTCAAGAGGCTTTAAAAAAGGGAATCTTGTATGAAATTCTCGATAAAGAAGAGACAGGGTTGGTGGAATTGAAAGCAACAATTCTGGAGAATGCTCCCTTGGCTATTTCAAGAGGTTTTGCTGCGCTCAGAAAATTAAAAGAGCAAGATTTTAATGATAAGTATACCTTTCTCTTACAGAGCTTATCAGCGTTGCGGAAAACCAATGATTTCAAAGAGGGAATGGACACAATGCATAATAAACGAAAAGCCAATTGGAAAAATAGCTGATCACTTATTCCTTAATTAACTAAAATGATCTAAAGCTGGGCCTGCTGGTCAAAGGGGAGAATTCCCAAGGGATAGAGCTAAGAACAATCATTAGGGCGATACCAAACCAGATTAATAATATTTTAAAACGTCGATCGTCTGTATCGGCGTTTTTGCTTTTAAGCATACCTGCGGTCAAACAAATTGCAGCAATAATCATCATGCTGCTGTGTTCCATGCCAAAGAAGCGGATTTGCCTGAGGTGAATGGATTCACCGAAATGTTGCAGAAAATACTGTGTTATTGGGCTTGATACATAGAGGATAAATCCTAAAAATAGCTGAATGTAAAAAGAAATAACCGTTGCTTTCAATAGAAAATGATCAGTAGATGAAAATGGTAGCTTCCGCTTTCTTTTATAAAAAAAGATTGAAAGACTACATACCAGTATAATCAATACTTCCCATCGCCATAAAGAATGGAACGCTAAAATAAAAGGATATGTGTGATTCATCATACAGACAAAGATGGAGAATAAAATAGATCTAAAGCAATTTTAAGCGATAAAAAACATACAAAATAGCGGTTCTTTTGCGAGGTGCGAAGCTGTTTTTGTTAAATATTATATGTATTTATTGTTGAGGTATTTTTTATATTATTTTGATTAACAAGTATTTTAAAATTTTGTTTAACTGTCGGTTAATACTGCTCGCGAGCGTATTTAATTGTTTGTTGACAGGTGGGCAATTAGGAATAACTCGGAGGAATGACCGTGCCGAGGATGTAATAAAGAGCCCATCTTGCTTAGTATGTATATACCACAGATGCTATTTTCGGTTGCTTTTAGCCATTCTGCCACTTTATTTATCAGTCAATGTAGAATTGATAGGCTGTTTTGATTTAAATGTAGTTGTTCGCGTTTGTACCTGAGGCGTGATTTATGCAATGAACAGAGCAGGTATTGAACGTAGAATAATATCGCTTTTGGTCATTATGAATTTTGTAATTTTATGTATTAACTGTATGTTTTTCATGGTATTTTGTATTTTATATGAATTTAATATTTAAGTTAATCTGTTTTAAAGTTTACATGCTTTCTTTCGCAGCTGGACGAGTCAAAGTAATGTTCTAGCGCTATTCTTTTGAAATTATTTTTGGAATTGTAAATAATTGTTTTCTATATTAGTGTATTAATTAAATAATACAGTAGTATGGTTACTATCCAAAATCTAAATTTTAGCTATAGTAAATCAAGGCCCTTATTTCTTCATATGGATCTTGAATTGAAGCAGGGGCATATCTATGGCTTGTTGGGGAAGAATGGTGCTGGCAAATCGACTTTGCTTAAGAATATCGCTGGCTTAGTATACCCTGTTTCGGGGCAGGTTGATGTACTTGGACATAATCCAACTCGAAGGGAGCCTTCATTGTTAAGGGAGATTAGTTTTATTCCAGAAGAGTTTTATCTCCCAGCAGTAAAATCTGAACAGTTTCTAAAGGCAAATGCGGGATTTTATCCCAACTTCGATCAGAAGTATTTTGATCAGCTCGTCCATGAGTTCGATATCCCTATTAAGCAAAAATTGGCAAACATGAGTTATGGTCAGAAGAAGAAATACATTATTTCTTTCGGATTAGCATCCAATACAAAATTGATCATTATGGATGAGCCAACGAATGGTCTGGATATTCCTTCAAAAGCTCAGTTCCGTAAGATCATGGCGTCAGCAATAACGGACGAGCGATGTGTAATCATTTCGACACACCAAGTGCGAGATCTCGATAATCTTATTGATGCCGTTATTTTGCTTGACGATCATAAGGTTGCGTTAAACGCGCCGGTGCATGTTATTACTGATCATCTATGCTTTAAAAGAGTAAGAGAGTTGCCTTTGGATGCGATTTACCACGAAGAGGGAGTAGGTGGTTTCAATGTAATTCTTCCAAACACAGCAATGGAAGATTCAAAGCTGGATTTAGAATTGCTATTTAATGCTGTTTTGCAATGCAAAGAAAAAATTACGAACCTTAATAAAATTGATAAAGATGTCAAACATTTTTAATTCTACGCGATTTTTAGGACTGATTCGAAGACAGTGGATTGGTTTTGGAAGAATTTACCTAATGTCAATAGGAATTATTGCAGGTGTGATTTTTGGCTTTTACGCGGTTAACTTTGCTTCGAATTATGACGGGATGAAAAATCAAACTGCTTACTCGCTGCTAAATTTCAGGACCCCGTTATTTTGTATCTTGGGACTATTCTTTGTAACAGTTGTTTCCAGCAGCTATTTTGCCGATCTAGGGAAGAAGACACGTGCTATTTTTGAATTAATGATTCCAGCCTCACAGTTGGAAAAATTTCTGGTTAGCCTATTCTATACCGTTGTGGTAAGTATTGGTTCTTATTTGTTGGTATTTTACTTGATTGACTTGGCATTTGTAGCATATTTGAAGGGTTTTGGTTCGATGGTTTTAAATCAAACGGCGTCCACAGGAAAAGCGGGCAGTATAGATCTTTGGCAATACTTTTATAAGGTTCAGTATCCGCATTCGGCATACTATTTTTATTTCGCGCCGATTCTTCTGAATGCTATTTTCTTGCTCGGCGGGATTGTCTTTCAAAACTATCAATATGTAAAGACAGCTATTTCCGTAGTGATTTACTGCGTTGTTTGGATATGTTTTTTTGTTTATCTGATAAAAATGCAAACCCAAGATACAGTCGGGGTAATGAGCAATAATTATTGGTCTGATTCAAATCACATTTTTGCACTGATCGGCGCTGGAGCGTTATTCCTTACATTGGTATTATGGTGCGTTGCTTTTTTAAGATTAAAGGAAAAGGAGATTTAATATGGAATTCAATGCAAATAAAGCTATTTACCTTCAGATTGCTGAATATGTATGTGACCATATTTTGCTAGCAACCTGGAAGGTTAATGAAAAGCTTCCTTCTGTAAGGGAATTGGCGGTTCAAATGGAGGTTAATCCCAATACGGTGATGCGAACCTATGATATGCTTCAGCAGAGAGAAATTATAGCAAATAAACGTGGAATTGGCTTTTTTCTGACGCAAGAATCGGTGAAAAATGTGAAGTTGTATAGAAAGGGGATTTTTCTAGAGGAAGATCTTCCGCTGTTTTTCCGTAATATTTATTTATTGGAAATTGGTCTGGATGAACTAGAGAAGCGTTATAAACAATTTATTAGTCAGAATTTTAACCAAAATGAATTATGAAACTAAGTGCAAAAATAACAATGGTATTAGCAATAGGCTTATTCGCAATTCCGATGCTTGTCGCATCCTACCTTTTTCGTATAAATCGAGTGGATGCAAAACAATATAATGCTGATATTGAACACGAAGTGTCTAATCCAGGTGGTAAGGATGTTTATTTCCGATCGTTCCCGCTGACTTCCTTTGATAAGCTTTTTATGGTTGGAAACAATGCTAGTGATGTTGGGTTGTACTGGGTGAAAAGTGATAAGTTTGCGGTTAAAGTTAATAAGAGTCAAGCTGATTTTGTGAAAGCGAATGTTGATCAATCGGGAAGTCTTACTTTAAATCTTTTGCCGGGAGGTGAGGGTGGCTATAAGTCAATTTATATTTTTTCACCTGATCTTAAACTGTTGAAATTAAAAAATGTGGGTGTTAGTGAGCTGTCTGCCAAGCTGAATGAATTGACCGTTATAGGCGATAGTGTTAAGGTGCTTAACGTTTCTGATAAATCTGTTATAAATACGTTGAATTTGAGTCTGACAAATTCTTTTATTGAAGATCTCGGTGGAGCAGATGCGCGGGGAAATGCTGTTGTGGGCCATTTATCTGTTAACACTACGAATACTGTTTTGGGGTTGCCAAGTGTTAATTATCAAAGTGCAGATATCGTTGCCAACAATTCAGAGGTATATTTCAATGGTAAAGGGGCTAATGCTAAGGTTGACCTTCTAAAGATTAAAACAGAAGGGAAGTCATCTGTTCGATTAGATAGTTTGCAATGGGGTACATTGAATGGAAGTTTATCTAATGATACTAAGATAGATTTACCTATACATGCATTGCGAACCTTGATTAAATAAGTTTTTTTTACGAAATACAGCTATTGGCTACCAAAGATATCATATCGACTGAATGCGCCGAAAAGGAACAAATTCTGTACGGAACTTGTTCCTTTTCTATTAAATGGAAGATGTAGATTTTCGGTGCTCAATGCTGCAGTCCAAAAAATACGTCTCGAATTCGAAATAATTCTTTTTGTTTCTTTTCTTTAACATCTCTAGTAGGAGTTCTACTGATTTTTCCGCCATAAGCTTTGTTGGCTGAGTGATTGTTGTCAAGGAAGGGTTAAGACTGTTGGCAAAAGGGGTATTGCTGAATCCTATTAAGTTCATGTCATCAGGAATTTTTACCTTCAATTTGTTTAGTATATGCAACACTTTTAATGACAAGGTGTCGGTTGTCGACAGGAGCGCGTTGGGTGGTATCTGGCGGTTTAATAAGTCACTTATTTTGCGTTCTAACTCATCATCGATATTGTCTTTAGGGCTAGAATAGGATATTTCTATCATATTCTCTTGTTTGAAGGGTATAGAGGCATTAAAGAGCGCATCTTTATATCCTTTTATTCTGCTTACATTTCCACCGATATCCTTACATAATAAAAGAATGATATTTTCCCTTCTGTTTTTGATCATTTCTTCCGTTGCCTGATAGATCACCTTATTGTTTTGAATTCCGATTTTGAAAGTGTCAAGCTGATGGTTTATTCGGTCGAAAATAATGACAGGGCAAATCTGATCCATTATATAGAACAGGAGCGATAAGCTGGAATCATTTTTTACAGGGGAAATGATTATTCCTTCAATATTGCTTTGTATGCAGAGTTCTAGTGCTTCTTTTTCTTTTTTCTCATCGTTAAAGGTCTGTAAAAGGATGAGTTTATAATTCGTCTGCGACAGAATAAGAGAGATCTCTTCATAGAAATCGAAGAAAAATGAGCTTGAAATAAATGGAACAATGATGGCCAAAGTATTTGAGCGTCCTGTCTTTAAGCTTTTGGCAGAGAAATTTGGTATATAATTGATTTTCTTCGTAAAATCTAAAATTATTTTTTTTGTTTCTGCACTTATTTCATGGCTATCGTTGAGTGCTTTAGAAATAGTGCCCGGAGATAATTTTAACTGTTGGCCAATCTCTTTTAACGTAAATCTCTTCATGTGCTCGATCTTCTTTCATTGATTACAATATCCTAGATTCACTAGGGTAAGATATAACTAGAATTATTGTTGAATTATCGGTTGCTATCTTTAATGTTTAAGCCCGTAAAATTTTGAAATTATAAAGATAAGATAAAAAAGATGTTTTCAAATGAGGACCAAGAAAACCATCATGAACGAGAAGTTTGTTTTTTTAGCTTTTCATTTTAACGAATCAGTTTGCGGAATGTAGGGGAGTATTAAACGAAAAAAGCTAATCTTGCGATTAGCTTTTTTTTTGTGATCCCGCTGGGATTCGAACCCAGGACCCATACATTAAAAGTGTATTGCTCTACCAGCTGAGCTACGGAATCTTTTCTGTTTTTGAAAGTGATGCAAAGGTAGAATTTCTTTTGATATATGCCAAATAATTGGTTGTGAAATTTGATTGAAACAACTTAACTGCTTAATAAATAAAAGGATTATTTTTTTACCATGCTTTTTTTGCATGGATTATTCGGTCTGCTCCATTGATATCTTTGATCAATTTGACTTGTTCAAATCCTTTTTTGATCATAAGATCTTTCATTTCTGCACCCAGATACTGATTGATCTCGAAATATAGATCTCCATCTGGAGCTAAATGTTTAAGGGCAAAGGATGAAATAACGTCATAAAAAATCAATGGAGTGCTTTCTTCAATGAATAGCGCTAGCTCGGGTTCATAAGCCAATACATTTTCATTCATATATTTTTTTTCTCCAGGAGTAATATATGGCGGATTGGATACAATGATATGATAGTGTTGATTGGAGAATATATATTCCCACTCAAAGATATCTGCGTTGATAAATTGAACTGCAGTTTTTAAGATATTAGCATTTTCTTGCGCGGTTTTTATCGCTTCTTTTGAGATGTCTATCGTTGTTACTCTAGCATTCGTGAGATGTTTTGATAAAGTGATCGGAATGCAGCCAGAACCAGTTCCTATATCAATAATATTGAGGTTTTGAGAAAATTTGTGGTTCTTAATAATCAGATCAACAAGCTCCTCAGTTTCCTGTCGAGGAATTAAAACTGATTCGTTGACTTGAAAAACTTCACCGTAAAAATCTGCTTTGTTGAGTATATACTGTATAGGTTTATGCTTTTTTAAATCCCGAAGAATGCTAAGTATTTCAGCGCTATTCTTATCATCTACAGGATCTTTTTTGCTCAACTGATAATTAGCGGTATTTAACCCTAATTTTTCAGCAATAACGACTAAGAATATTGCTTTTATTTCATCATTATCGTATAACTTATGAAGCTCTTGTTGAAATAATAATTCGAAATCTTGAAGTATTTTCATTCAGCAAAGGTACGATTTTCATAGATTTGTATCTATGGATATGCACAGCCAATATATGCAGCGTTGTTTGGAACTAGCCCAAATCGGTGTAGGTTCAGTAAGTCCCAACCCAATGGTTGGGGCTGTCATCGTTTTTAATGGTAAAATTATCGGTGAAGGGTATACATCTCCTTACGGTGGAGCGCATGCTGAAGTCAATGCTGTACAGCAGGTTATGCAAAGGTACGGTGAAAAAGCAAAGGAGCTTATCGAAGGAAGTAATTTTTATGTCAGCCTCGAGCCTTGCGCGCATTATGGGAAGACACCTCCCTGTGCCAATATGATTGCTGATCTAAAACCTTTGAAAGTTTTTATAGCATGTTTGGATCCCTTCGGAAAAGTCAATGGTAGAGGAGCGCAGATACTGCGAGAAGCTGGTATTGAAGTTGAAATTGGTCTGCTCGAAAAAGAGTCCATTTGGCTCAACCGCCGTTTTTTTACCCGTATTGGTGAATACCGCCCGTATGTTATTTTAAAGTGGGCGCAAACCAGGGATGGTTTTATAGGAAAAAAAAATAAGCAGGTTTGGATCAGTAATGCTGCAAGCCAACAGCTCGTTCATCGTTGGAGAGCAGAAGAGGATGCTATCTTGGTTGGTACAAATACTGCAATTGTGGATAATCCCAGTCTGACCGTAAGAAAGTGGAAGGGTAAAAATCCATTGCGTATTCTTTTAGACAGAGACCTTGCCATTCCGATGGATGCCCCTATTCTCGATGATCAGGCCGATACTATTGTGTTTAATGCTAAAAAGACAGAGTGGACAGCAAATGTTAAGTATATTGAGCTTGAAAATTATGGATTATATCTACCGCAAAATATCCTTTATCAACTTTATTTAATGGATGTTCAGTCTATAATCATAGAAGGCGGGCGTGCGACCTTGCAGATGTTTATAGATGCGAACCTGTGGGATGAGGCAAGAGTCTTTGAGTCTGAGGCGAATTTATTGAGCGGGATTAAGGCTCCTCTATTCAAGGGGCAATTACTAGAAAGTAAATTAGTTTCCAATGATATTTTAAAGATCTATAAGAAACAGTAATTTTTGTATATTTAGGGAATTATAAGCCATAGCCGGTTAGTTTAATTCTTAAATTACAATTATGTTAGTTACAGAAAACTTAATGCAGTTTATCTGGAAACTTCGGCTATTCCGTGCAAATGGGTTAAATTCCACAGATGGTGGGGCCTTAGCCGTTGTTCAAGTGGGGCGATACAACACAGATTCTGGCCCCGATTTTCTCATGTCGCACATTAGATATGGAGATAAGGATTGGTTCGGTCATGTAGAAATGCATATTCAATCCTCAGATTGGGATCGACATGCTCATCAAGAAGATGTTGCTTACAATAACGTGATCCTACATGTAGTTTGGAAAAATGATAAAGTTATATACCGAAGTGATGGCACGTCTATTCCTACTTTAGTGCTTTCGGACTACGTAGATAAAAATCTATTGGAAAAATATGCCAATATGATGAATACCAAAAGCTGGATTCCCTGCGAATATCAGCTTGGGCCTATCAATATTTTTAAAAAATCAATGTGGTTGAATACCTTGTCAATTGAGCGTTTGGAAATGAAAGTTCAGCGGATTTTCGAAATACTGAAACATTTTGATACTGATTGGGAAAAAACCTTCTGGATATGGATGTGTAGATCTATGGGTTTAAAAGTTAACGCAGATACTTTCCAGGAATTCGGCGAAAAACTGCCTTTGCATGTTCTAAAAAAATACCGTTCAAACTTATTTAAAACGGAAGCTATTTTTTTTGGTATCAGTGGTTTATTGCTTGGTAGACCAACTAGTGGGTATGTGAAGCGATTAGTCGACGAATTTAAGTACCAACAGCACATTCACAAGATAGAAATCGTTTTTGGTGTATGGAAGAGGTTGAGGATGAGACCATATAATTTTCCCGAACGGCGTATTGCTCAATTAGTTGTTTTATTCAGTAAGAATGAGTTGGGGGTGGCAAAGCTTTTGGCCGTAGATAGCTTGGAGGCGGCGAGAAAATTGTTCAAAATAGAACCTTCAGGTGATTTTTGGGAATCACATTTTTCCTTAAGTACAAAAGAAAAAGTTAAAAAATGTGCGTGGATCGGGAAAGAAACTGTTGATCTTCTGGTAATTAATGTAGTTGTTGTGTTTCTTTTTTCATATGGTAAATATTTTGGCATTCAGTCCTATATCGAAAAGGCATTACAGTTATTGGAGGAGCTTCCTGCTGAAAAAAATAATATCGTGCGGCAATTTGCTAAATATGATTGGGATGTTAAAGATGCAGGCAAGACGCAGGGAATGTTGCAGTTGAAGGAGTTTTACTGCGATAGGAAACGTTGTCTTCATTGCAGAATCGGTATGGAGATCTTAAAAAGTACCTAGTTCTTTAAAATTTCTGCAATTTCTTTATGGCCTTTTTCATACGCCAGATCCATTGGAGATAATCCGGCACTATTGATTATTCTTGTGTCGGCTCCATTTTCAAGTAAAGCAACAATAAAATCGATGTTACCATATTGGGCCGCAAAATGGAGTGGAGTTTCGCCTGTGGCCTGAATGGCATTGACATTAGCGCCCGCATCGATAAGCAATTTCCCGATTTCTTCATTGTTGTTAGCGGCGGCAATATGCAGTGCTGTAGTGAGTTGTTCATTTTTCGTTACGGTGTTTGGATTCGCCCGTTTGGATAGCAATAGACGTACAATGTCTACTTTGTTGAAATATGTAGCTAAGGTCAATGGCGTAAAACCCTGCGATGACCATTCATTGATAACCGAAGGTACCTGCGAAATAATAGCCTCAAGATAGGATGTTAATCCTGCTGCACAAGCCTCATGTATAGTCATGGACTTGGTGTGTTGTAAAAGCACCCGTATGATCTGAGGTTTGTTGTAATAGCAAGCTAATAGAAGGGGCGAAATCCCATGACTTGTTGTTTCCTGTAAAAGTTCGGGATTTCCAATTAATAACAGATCTATGTCGTGGCTTTTTCCTTGTTCTATGTATTGTTCTAAAATAGAGAGATTCATGTGTTTGTTAATTGTCTAAGTTCTTTACTAAAATAAACTTTATTCATGAGAATAAATGTTTGATGGGAGAAATTATTGATATTTTATGAAGCTCCATATCCCAATTAAAAGTGGGCGGTTAGCTGTTTTTGAAAGATTTGTTGAGATGGAAAGAGCCCAAAAAGCGTGCTTTTTGATTTTTTATATACACAAATGTGTAGTAATGCACATAATATTTCCGTAAATTAAAAAGTAGATGTACTTTTGTTAAGCCCCTCCCAAGGGCATGTTTTTCATAGGTAGATGTAGGGTCGGGTGTTTCTCACTACGACCCTTTTTTTATAGCTTTGTTTTATATTTTAAAAGAGATGTCTAAAAGGAAGATAGTTATAGCTATTACGGGAGCTAGCGGCTCAATTTATGCTAAAGTTTTACTTAAAAAGCTTTTGGTGTTAAAAACACAAATCGCTGAAGTTGGTATTGTCATGTCGAATAATGCGAAGGATGTATGGCGTGCGGAATTAGGCGATGAAAGTTACCAGGATGTACCTTTCAAATTTTATGATAAAGGTGATTTTTTTGCTCCTTTTGCATCGGGCTCCGCCCGCTATGATACTATGATTGTCTGTCCTTGTTCGATGGGTACATTGTCGCGAATAGCGCATGGCATATCTTCTGATCTGACAACACGCGCTGCTGATGTCATCTTAAAAGAGCGGCGACGACTGATTTTGGTTACACGTGAGACACCTTTAAGTATCATTCACATTCAGAATATGAAACTGGTGACAGAGGCAGGTGGCATCATTTGTCCGGCATCACCTTCATTTTATAGCTTACCAAAGACGTTTGAAGAGGTAGCAGAAACCGTTGTTGATCGTATTTTGAGTCTTGCTGGATTTGACTTTAAGCATTATCAGTGGGGGGAAAATTCCTAGGTAATCGTTGCCGAAATCTATTTTTAATGTTCTTTAATAAATTTGTATTTTGTAACTTTGTTTCTCGAAATGAAGCAGTCACAAGCATCAAGCGAAAAAGTTATTTATAGCTATATGATTTATAGTGATAAAGCGCCTTTCTATCTGTTCACAATGCACAATCTATGTGCTTCGATTAAAACTTTGTATCCTTTTAATTTCAATCACAATCATATATGAAAAGCTTATTGATTACTTCTGTTAAAGTAATTTTACCTGGGAATAAATTTCATCAGCAGCAAGTGGATGTATTTATTGAAGATGGAAAGATTGCACAGATTGGAAAATCTGTCAAATTAGCGGATAAAGATAGTGAGACCATTGATGGCTCCGGAAAAATATTAGCGCCTGGCTTTTTTGACTTACATGCCAATTTTGGAGAGCCTGGGCTAGAAACCAAAGAAGATATCTTAAGCGGAACAGCAGCAGCTGCTGCAGGTGGCTTCACTGGAGTAGCCGTGATGCCCAATACTGAGCCAGCTATTCAAAGCCGTTCAGAGGTCGCTCTAATTGTCAATACTGCGAAAGGAAATATTGTGGATGTACATCCAATTGGTGCGATCAGCAAAAAGAGAGAAGGCAAAGAACTGGCCGAATTATTTGATATGAAGCAAACCGGGGCTGTTGCTTTTAGTGATGGAAACAGGAGTGTTCAACAAGCGGGACTAATGAGCAGAGCGTTGTTGTATGCTAAGGGGTTTAATGGATTAATTTTTTCGCATGCGGAAGATGAGTCGATGGCAGGAGGAAACAAGATGAATGAAGGCGCTATGAGTACTTATTTAGGTATGAAGGGTATTCCAAACCTTGCCGAATCATTAATGGTTTCTCGCGATCTCTATCTAGCAGAATATACAGGAGCTCCTATTCATTTTGCTTCCATAAGCACACCAGAAGCTGTTGATCTGATAAAAAAAGCGAAAGCAAAAGGTCTTCAAGTCACATGCGATGTTGCCGCACATCAATTGGTGTTTACTGACGAAGATATCGTTGGTTTCGACAGCAATTACAAGGTTAGCCCCCCATTAAGAACGAAAGCAGATCTTAAGGTATTACTTAAAGGAATCAAGGATGGAACTATTGATGCTGTTGTCTCGCAACATACACCGCAAGAAGTAGAATTCAAGAATGTCGAATTCCATATTGCCAAAAATGGCATTATTGGTTTACAGACCGTGCTGCCGCTGTTGATTCGTGCCGGATTGAACGAAGAACAAATTGTAAATAGTCTGTCCGTCAGACCAAGGCAAATTTTAGGACTTGAAGTACCTCAGATTGAAGAGGGAGCAGCAGCAAATCTTGTTTTATTTGACGCATCGAAAGCATGGAATTTCGATGAGAAAACCAATAAATCCAAATCAAAAAATTCACCTTTATTCGGAAAGACCTTAAACGGTGCTGTCGAATTGGTCATTAATAATAGTCAAATTGTTAAAAACGATTAAAAACCATGGAAGCAAATATTAAAGCAGCCGTTGAGGCAGGTATATTAAATTATGGCAAGGTAGATGGAATTTCGACAGCCCCGGAATTCCTTGAAAAGATTATTCGCGTATTCAACACGGAAGTAAGCTATTTGGAAAAGTTAGAACTGTTGGATCAGTCTTTCGATGACTATCCTTTGTTTGACGAACTTCGCGAAGTATATGTTGATCTTTTATTGATGAATTTTTTCTCCAACGATGTATTGAAGCTGGAAGATGATTATTTGGATTCAGAAGAATGGGAAGCAATCGAAGATGAAACCATAGATCGTGGGACTGAATTATTGAATATTTTTCTTTATTTAGGGGAATGTAAAGACGATGAGATTGAACCTGAATTGGATGACTTCTTAAAAGAGTTTTTACTGGTTGATGAAGACGAATTTCAAGACGAGCATGAAATTTATGAAGATATCATTGCTAACCAAATTGTGGTAGATAGTCCATATGCTGAAATCGCGAAAGTCGGTAAAGGAATAAATCCGAAAAGCGAGGTATATGAACTTTTCTATCCTATTATGAGCTTCTTTAGTGAATTCAAGCCCTCTGAAAAGCAATTTGAGGAATATGCTGAAGCGTCTTCCAATAAGGCTTTTGATATTGCCCTTTACCAAATAATGAGTACTTACTATAATAAATAATTTTATGGCAGATTTAATCAACCCAAGTAATGTAGGATTTGATGCGGTAATCGACAAAAAGAAAAGTATTATCTATGGTGTCATATTGGGAATAATTTCTTTTATCCTAGGATTAATTGTCCTGTTTGTTGTCAAAGACTTAAATTCCTTCTGGGGGGTAATGTCGATGTCATTTATCGTTAATACAGCGGTTTTTGTTATCATCGCTGCCTTGTTCGCTTTCGCTCTTCGGAAAGCAAATGGTGGCTACTGGAATTTTTCAATAGCATTAAAATCGATCTTTATGATGCTTGCTATTTCTACTATTATTTCCACGATCGGTACACAGCTCTATGTCAACTTCGTTAATCCAACGTTACAAGAAAAGGTTGTGACTCATACCATTAACGTAACCATTGAGTATATGGAAAAGAATAATGTTCCTGACGAAGTTATAGATTCAAAAATAGCGGAGCTTGAAAAACAAGTTGATTCTATCGGCAAAATTACCTTAGGACAAGTTTTGAAGGGGTTGGCGATCACCTTGATGTTTCAATTTGTTTTTGCATTGTTACTATCAGCTTTGACAAAGCGAGAAAAATTAGCGATTAGACAAGACGCCATTTAGTGCCTAACAAAATAAAACTGTTCCTACAAGGTATTGCTGAAAAAGTAATACCTTTGTTGGTATTATAACACTATACTTTTAGCATGATTAACATTCACATGGATATTTCTGTTGTTGTTCCTTTGTTTAATGAAGAAGAATCCTTACCCGAATTGACAGCTTGGATCGACCGTGTTATGGCGGCCAATCATTTTTCATACGAAATTATTTTAGTTGACGATGGAAGTAAAGATCATTCCTGGAAGGTTATCGAAGAGTTAAAGTTAAACAACACGAATATTTCTGCTATCAAATTCCGACGTAACTATGGAAAATCTGCAGCATTAAATGTGGGTTTTGCTGCTGCACAAGGTGATGTCGTTATTACAATGGATGCGGATCTCCAGGATAGTCCCGATGAGATTCCTGAATTGTACGACCGAATCATAAATAAGGGGGCTGACCTAGTATCGGGATGGAAACAAAAACGATATGATCCATTAACCAAAACACTACCTACCAAATTGTTTAATGGGGTGACGAGGTCGATGTCTGGAATTCACAACCTGCATGATTTTAACTGTGGTCTAAAAGCCTACAAAAAGGAAGTTGTTAAAAATATCGAAGTGTATGGTGAAATGCATCGTTATATACCTGTAATTGCAAAATGGGCAGGATTTACAAATATACAAGAACAGATCGTACAGCATTATCCACGTAAGTACGGTACAACCAAATTCGGCCCTGGCCGCTTTGTGAAAGGTTTCCTCGATTTATTGTCCATATTTTTCGTTGGTAAGTTTTCGAAGAGGCCGATGCATTTTTTTGGGGTTATGGGCGTTATTAGTTTTCTGGCAGGTTTATTTATATCTATTTATCTAATTTGCCATAAATTGATAAGTATTGCCAGCGGAACACCTTTTAGAGATATAACAGATCAACCATTGTTTTTCTTTGCGCTAACCGCTATTATTTTGGGCACGCAATTATTTCTGACAGGTTTCTTGGCAGAATTAGTCTCTAGAAGCAGCTCCGATCGGAATGATTATCAAATTGAGAAAGTCATTTAAGTCGTTATGCGCATTGTGATTTTAGGATCTGCTTACCCATTAAGGGGTGGAGGGATAGCATCTTTTAATGAACGGTTAGCATCCCACTTTCAGCAGTTGGGCCATGAAGTGGATATCTACTCCTTCAGTCTGCAGTACCCAAATTTTCTTTTTCCTGGAAAGTCACAATACTCGGATGAGCCTGCACCAGAGGGACTCCATATCAAAACAAAAGTAAATTCTATCAATCCATTTAATTGGATTAGTGTGGGCAAGGAACTTAGAAATGCCAAATATGATCTCCTTATCGTACGATTTTGGATGCCCTTTTTCGGGCCGTGTTTGGGAACAATCCAGCGACAGGTTCGGAAGAATAGGCATACTAAAATAGTATGTATCGCTGATAATATAATTCCCCATGAACAGCGACCAGGGGATAAGCTATTGATCCGGTACTTTTTGAAATCTGTTGATGCTTGTCTCACCATGAGTAAAAGCGTTCTGTTGGACCTCAAATTGCTAAGCCCGAAAATGCCAGCAGTGTATACCCCTCATCCCCTTTACGATAACTATGGCACTCATCAAAGTAAAAAGGAAGCTCGTAGACTACTTAACATTGATCAAGAGGGGAAAGTGATCTTGTTCTTTGGATTTATTCGTCAATACAAAGGCTTAGATATCTTGTTGCAAGCTTTAAACGATACCAGGCTACGTAAGATGGGGGTTAAATTATTGCTTGCTGGAGAATTTTATGATGACCCTGCGTTATACTTGGATCTTATAAAGAAGTATAAACTCGAAGAGTTTATTTTTATGCATACCGATTTTATTCCAAATCAGGAGGTAGGGCGTTATTTTTCAGCCGCGGATTGTGTCGTGTTACCTTATCGTAGCGCTACTCAAAGTGGAATCACCCAAGTTGCTTATCATTTCGATCTTCCAATGATTGTAAGTAATGTCGGTGGGTTGCCCGAATTGGTTCGAGATAGTTATGTTGGTTATGTTGTCGAGCCCAAAGCAGAGGAAATCGCAGAACGCATTTTTTCTTTTTACCATTACAACAAAGAAGAACAATTTAGAACAAATATCATAGACGAAAAAAGAAAATATAGCTGGGAAACTTTCGGTAATGAACTTCTTAAATTGGCGCATTGATCGCTAAGGGTTATTTTATTTGTATATAAAATCAAATTTATCTAAGTTTGGAATACTGAGGTAGAATTTTAAAAGAAGGAGAGATTTTGTTGCCGTTTACACAAAGCAGCTTAACTAAGCTAGAAGAATTTTTTAAGGAACAGGGGTATAAAGTTAGGTATGAAAAAGGGTCATTCCGTACAGGTGCTTGTATGTTGCAGACGACAAAAGTTGTAGTAGTCAATAAGTTTTCGAATCTTGAAATAAAAATCCAGTCATTGTGGAACATATTATTGGATATTGAAATTGATTCGGAAGCCATTTCTGAGAAGCTTCTTCCAATTTATGAAGAGGTATTGAAATCAAAAATTATAGCTTGAGAGTTACATTTTTAGGAACCGGAACATCCCAGGGGGTACCTGTCATAGCGTGCCAATGTCAGGTCTGCCAATCTGAAGATCAGCGTGATAAAAGATTGCGTTCTTCTATCCTTATTGAATATAATCAACACACATTAGTGGTCGATACTGGTCCGGATTTTAGGTATCAGATGTTGCGTGAGAAAGTTATGCACTTGGATGCTGTGTTAATGACACACTCGCATAAAGACCATATTGCTGGTTTGGATGATGTAAGAGCGTTTAATTATCAGCAGCATAGTTCTATTTCCATTTATGGTACAGCTGATCTACACGAAGCGCTAAGGCGCGAATTTTATTATGCGTTTACTGAAACAAAATACCCAGGAGCGCCGAGATTGGATTTGGAGGAGGTAAGGGCTGGTGTATCTTTGCCTTTGTTCGGTACGGAAATTATGCCTATCGAGGTGCTTCATTATAAAATGCCAGTCTTGGGCTTCAGGATCGGAGAGTTTGCATATATCACTGATGCAAAATTTATCAGTGAAGAATCGCGGCAGCTATTGAAAGGTGTTAAGGTACTTGTTGTAAATGCACTTCAGAAAGAATCTCATATTTCCCATTTAACATTGGACGAAGCGATTGAATTTGCCTATGATATTCAGGCAGATAAAACTTATTTTACACATATAGGGCACCGAATGGGATTGCATGAAATTGTTTCAAAAGAATTGCCGAAAAATATGTTGCTAGCCTACGATAGGTTACAGCTGGAGATCAGCTAATCTATTTATTATAAAACTATATTTCCATTTTCTTTGTTATACCTATAAAAATAGATTTAGGTATTAAATTATTAAAAGAAAATGGGAAATTTACTGTATATCATCGCTGTTATTTTGGTCATCATTTGGGCGATAAGTTTTTTTGGAGGTTATGCAGCTGGCAATAACATTATTCACGTCCTTTTGGTGATTGCAATTATTGTGGTATTATTGCGTGTCATCCGTGGTAACGCGTAATACATTTCAAATCAAATTTAAATAAAGCTGGGCAATTTGTAGATCTTGAGGGTAGGTGATCTTTATATTTTTAGCATCACCTTCAATAATAGCGATACTGTTGCCCATCTTCTCTACCACAGACGCATCATCCGTAAAAAGGGGGTCTTCCACTTGCTGATATGATTTTAGTAGCAACTCTCCATGAAATACCTGCGGAGTTTGAATTAACCAGGTATGGTTTCTATCTACAGCAGCATTAAAGGAAACATCTCCCATGCGGACGGATTCAATACTCTTTTGTCCCAAAACAATTGCCTGATGGGCATAAGCGCCTTGAAATGCTTTGTTCACTAGCTCTTCAGTAATAATAGGACGAGCGCCATCGTGTACTGCAATATAATCTTCTGAACGGATTTTGAAATTTTCCTCAATGTAATTAATTCCATTTTTAACACTTTCGAATCGGGTTCGACCACCATAAGTGAGATGGATAGGTAAAGTAAAGTCATGTTCCGAACACAGTTCATTCCACAATTCCTCCATTACCTCACTGATCACTAGTATTACTTCCGATACAATCTTACATTGAAAAAATCGATTAATTGTATGCATGACAATGGGCAGTTCATTTAAGCAAAGAAACTGCTTTGGAAGGTCGCTATTCATTCTGCTTCCTGTTCCGGCTGCAACGATTATGACAAAGTTCATGTTATTGAAATTTAAGATTTATAAAAAACGTGGATAGCTTGAGACTATCCACGTTTTTTATTTATTATTAAACATAGGATTAAACTATTAACATCGCATCGCCATAGCTATAGAATCTATATTTTTCCTTCACAGCAACTTCATATGCATTCATTACATTTTCATAACCTGCAAACGCGGCAATCATCACAAGCAAAGTGGATTCCGGTGTATGGAAATTTGTGATCATGGAATTTGCAATACTGAAATCGTAAGGCGGATAAATAAACTTACTTGTCCAATCCGATGCCGCCTTTAAATGATGGTCAGCAGACACAGAAGATTCTATTGCCCGCATAGAAGTCGTTCCTACAGCACATACGCGACGTTTGTTGTCGATAGCTTTATTGACAACTTTTGCAGCTTCGTCAGTTATGATAAACTGTTCAGAATCCATTTTATGTTTAGTTAAATCTTCCACTTCAACAGTACGAAAAGTTCCAAGACCAACGTGAAGAGTAACCTCTGCAAAATCAACGCCTTTCAATTCTAAGCGTTTCATCAATTCTCTAGAGAAATGAAGTCCCGCTGTAGGAGCGGCAACAGCCCCTTCATTTTTTGCATAAATAGTTTGGTAGCGGAATTTGTCTTCTGGTGTAGCTTTACGCTTGATGTATTTAGGTAGTGGTGTTTCACCTAAGATCTCGATATTACGGCGGAACTCTTCATCGGTACCATCAAATAAAAACCGGATCGTACGGCCCCGAGAAGTTGTATTATCCACTACTTCAGCAACCAGTAAGTCTTCATCGCCGAAATATAATTTATTGCCAACACGTATTTTGCGTGCAGGATCGACCAATACATCCCAAAGGCGAAGCTCATTGTTCAATTCACGCAGCAAGAAAACTTCAATAGTAGCTCCAGTTTTCTCTTTATTCCCATAAAGACGCGCTGGAAAAACTTTAGTATTGTTTAAAATCATGACATCTTTGTCATCGAAATAATCCAATACATCTTTGAAAATTTTGTGTTCAATTTTACCACTATCTCTGTGTAGGACCATCAAGCGCGATTCGTCACGATTTTCAGAAGGTTCAGAAGCAAGTAATGATTCTGGTAAGTTGAATTTAAATTGAGATAACTTCATCTTTAATGATATATATTTTAATGTCTACCTTTTAGTGCATTACAGTGCACCAAATATTAGGTTGCAAAAAGCATACAAAGTTATAACTTTTTTGGGTATAGAAGGGCGGTAATTCTAATTTATGTAGATATTTTTAAGGATTTTGACATTAAATCAAAACTATATTGTATTTTAGAATACAAATTATGCTATTCTTTAGATTGATATTGGAGAGTTGTCAGTTTGCTTTTTCGGCATTAAAAGACAATCGTACACGCACCTTACTGTCGCTGTTGGGTGTGACCATTGGTATTTTTACGATTATTGGCGTATTCTCCGCTGTAGATACACTTCGAAATAATATCGAGGAGTCAGTAAAGAAGATAGGAAGCAAAACTCTCTACATAGAAAAATGGCCTTGGGATGGAGGACCAAATTTCCCCTGGTGGAAGTACTTGAATAGACCGGAACCCACATATAATAATTACTTGGATTTAAAAAGCCGAATGACGACTGCTGAATATATGGCTTATATGATCAATATTGGCAATACGACAATAAAATATAAAAGTAATTCTGCACAGGGCTCATCGGTTAATGCCGCGACCTATGAAAACCTATATATTCAAAATTTAAATATCGTAGATGGCCGTTACTTTGCCGAAAGTGAATCGAGGGGGGGCGCCCTCGTGACTGTATTGGGGGCCAATATAGCGGAAGGACTTTTTCCTAATGATGAACCGGTTGGTAAATATATCAACATGCTAGGCCGAAAAATTCAAGTTATTGGAGTGTTAAAGAAAGAAGGAAATGGTGTATTAATCAATACCTCACCTGATGATACCGCCTTTATTCCATTTGAGCTCGCGAGGAATTTGGTCAATTATGATAATTTTTCACCAAGTATAGCGATGGTAATTAAACCGAACTATACGCTGGCTGAAGCAGAGAGTGAAGCAAAGACACTTATGCGTTCAATTCGTCGTATATCTCCTCAACGGGAGGAAAATTTTTCTATTAATCAGACAACAATGATTACAGGTGCACTGGATCAGCTTTTTGGAATAATTAATCTTGCGGGTTTTTCGATTGGTATTTTTTCAATCCTAGTCGGTGGTTTCGGTATTGCCAATATCATGTTTGTCAGCGTTAAGGAGCGTACACACATCATCGGAATTCAAAAGGCGCTGGGAGCCAAAAATTTCTTTATCCTTTCTCAGTTTTTAATAGAATCTATCGTGCTCTGCCTCTTGGGAGGAGGAATAGGTCTGATCGTTGTTTATTTTTTAGCATTTCTTGTGCAGGCTGCGACTGGTGTTGCTATCGTCGTTAGTTTGAAAATGGTTATCCTGACAATTTCACTTTCTACTTTTATCGGGCTAATATCCGGCATTGTTCCTGCTTTAATGGCTTCTCGATTGGATCCCGTGGAAGCTATCCGAAGCAATTAAAGAGAAGATATGTTTAAAAAAGCTCAATTTTCGATACTGCAGGGATTTTGGCTTTTAACTTTTGCCTATAGCTGTATGCTAATGGTAGAGATTACACTGCGCTACCGTGGGTTTGAGCTGGATGCTAACTTATTACTGATCAAGCAAACTGAAATAGAAGAACTTTGGTGGTATCGCTACGTCTTTTATGTCCATGTCTGTACTGCTATCTTCGCGCTGCCGGCTGGCTTCACTCAGTTTAGTAATTACCTATTGAATAAATATCCGCGAGTCCATAGAAGTATAGGATATTTGTATGTATACGCCATTTTGGTTTGCGCCGCTCCATCAGGATTACTGATTGGTTTGGTTGCGAATGGTGGGATAACATCTATTATTGCATTTGAATTACTGGGATTGGGATGGTTTTATTTTACCTACCAGGCAGTTCATTTTGCGCGTCAGAGAAAATTTAATAAACACCACGATTTTATGATCCGTAGCTTTGCATTAACCTGTTCTGCACTGACGCTACGTTTTTGGAAACTGGCTTTAGTCTATTTGTTCCAGCCCAATCCAATGGACGTGTACCAGATTATCGCATGGCTGGGATGGATACCAAATTTGTTATTGGCGGAATTTATTATTTATCAAAAAAATCAAAAATTATGAAGAGAAATATTTGTTTAGTGTTATTGCTTGTGGTCATTGTAGGATGTAAGGAAGGGAGAGACAGAAAGAATGAAGCCCCCGGAACAAAAGATAGCGTTGTTGTTGAGCATGAGGCACATCAGGAACTATACGGCAACTGGGTGGGAGAATTTGTGGTTGATGAAAATACACTGGAAGATGGGGACGGTTTGCCAATTACAGATTATTCTCCAAAGATAAATTTGACCATAAAAAAAATCACAGATAAGGGGCGTGTATTCGGACAGAATGTGGTGAAAGGAAATCTGCGTTCTTTTGTGGGAAAGCTGGAAGAAAACGGTAGTGACTTTCGGCTATTGTTGGATGAGCCCGGCGATAAAAAGTCCGATGGCCGTTTTGAAATTAAGCTTAATCATGATACGTTAATTGGCAGTTGGACTGCCTACGATCCAGGGGTAAAGATAAAAAAACGAAGTTTCAAACTGTTGAAAAAGCAATTCGCATATAATCCTAATCTGATGCTGAAAAATCAGGATGAGGAAAATGGGACTTTGGTTGACTGGATTAACGAAAAGAGAAAAGAGGAAACCGATGTAGATGGAGATTCAACTTATACATACGTTATACAATATTATAGGTCGGCATCCCCTGCAGTTTTTACGGTCAATGCATCTAAACAAAAGTTGACCGAGAAAGACCTGAAAAATCTTAAGAAGTTGGATCTTGAGATTATTCGGAATACGATTTTTGCCCGACATGGCTATGCGTTTACTAAACCAAGCATTCGCCAATTTTTTGAGCCTGTAGACTGGTATGTGCCTATTTCAAAAGATGTGAATGCAGATTTGAGTCCATTGGAAAAAGATAATATCGCTTTATTGACGAGATTTGAAAAATATGCAACGGATAATTATGACACCTTTGGAAGATAAGGTATAAAATCCATTCCGAAACATTCGAAAGATCAATTTCACAAAAGAAGCTGTCTCAAATTT
>NZ_DCRG01000023.1:63127-317010 GCF_002325125.1 Sphingobacterium sp. UBA1498 | reverse complement strand
TTTGAGACAGCTTCTTTTTTTTGTTGATGTACTTGTTATTATAAAAACTATTCTTACATTTGAACATTATTTATAACAAGTCTAAATAAATAGATAAATATGTGTGATACGAAGATACTAAGCCAAAGAGGGGATACCCATATCAGTGTTTGTCTAAAGTGTCAAACCTATTATATCTGGCAACAAAGTTTTGTACTGACATTTACAAGGAATAAGTTTGTTGATTTTTTGAATATGACACGAACCACTGGTGATGAGCTCTTTTTTAGTTCTTTTCCAGACGGCGAATTTCGATTGATCATGAAGACACCCTATCCAGATATTGTATTTTCTTTTGACGAAGAACAATGGCAAAATTTTCGAGATGCACTCCAAGAATCTTATTATATGAATGAGTTTTATGGAATGCTGAATAATTAAGATAAAAAGTCCTGTTGCATCGCTTGTGTTTCATCTCTCTTTCCTTATGCGTTGACAACAGGCACAAACAAACCCCCAGTTATACTTGCATAAGTTCATGCGGATATATCCTGGGGGTTCTTATTTATATCTATAATTCATTGTATGTTTTCGAAGTATCAATTTGCATGCAGATTGATGGTGGCATTCAATATAATGGCATAGCTTTTTAAAACATTTTTATCTAATTTTACATTAAAAAGCAAACGGTTTGATAAAGCAGGAAGTTATTGACAAGGTACTGGAAACAGCACGGATAGAAGAGGTGGTGGGCGACTTCGTTGATTTAAAGAAACGGGGTACGTCTTTGATTGGAAATTGCCCTTTCCATCATGAAAAGACACCCTCCTTTCACGTATCTGTTTCGAAGGGTATCTATAAGTGTTTTGGATGTGGTGTTGGTGGAGATTCCCTTAAATTTGTGATGGAACTGGAAAAGTTTTCTTATCCGGAGGCCATCCGTTATTTAGCCGATAAGTATTCGATTCAAATAGAAGAGGTTGAGCGGTCTCCTGCTCAGCTTGCAGCACAAGATAAAAGGGAAAGCCTGTATGTACTGAGTGCGTGGGCCGGTAAGTTTTTTGCCGAACAGCTCTGGAAAACTGAAATGGGGCAGGTCATTGGACTCAACTACTTTAAGGAGCGGGGCTACACTGAGGATATCATTAAAAAATTTGAATTGGGCTATTCGCCGGAAGAATGGACCGCATTGGTCGACAAGGCACAAGTAGCCGGTTTTCATCCCGATTATTTAGCAGCAAGTGGCCTGGCCATTGAGCGTGACGATAAATCATTGTATGACCGCTTTCGTGGTCGGGTTATGTTTCCTATACATAACTTGACGGGCCGTGTAATTGGCTTTGGCGGGCGGACGCTAAAGACAGATAAAAAGATTGCCAAATATGTAAATTCTCCTGAAAGTGAAATCTACCATAAATCAGACGTACTATATGGGTTGAATTTCGCAAAAAAGGCAATTATGGAGGAGGATAATTGCTATTTGGTAGAAGGCTATGCAGACGTTCTTTCTGTCCATCAAGCTGGAGTAGAAAATGTTGTTTCCTCCTCTGGAACGTCATTGACAACCGGTCAGATCAAGCTTATTTCAAGATTTACAAAAAATGTGACCATTCTTTATGATGGAGATGAAGCGGGCATTAAAGCCTCTCTACGCGGTACAGATATGCTGCTCGAGGAAGGCTTAAACGTTAAAGTATTGCTTTTTCCGGATGGTAATGACCCCGATTCTTACGTGCAGAAGTTTGGTGCCGCAGCTTTTAAGGATTATGTGAAATCCAAGCAGCAGGACTTTATCTTTTACAAAACGAATATTCTACTTCGCGATGCCAATAATGACCCAATAAAGAGGGCCGAGGTAATTCGTGATGTAGTCGAAAGTATTGCATTGATTCCAGATGAGATTAAGGTCTCTGTTTTTATCCGGGAATGTAGCAGCCTTTTGGATATCGAAGAGCGGATTTTATTGGCCGAGCTCAATAAAATCAGACTAAATAGGGCAAGAAAAGCAGATAAGGATGCAGCACGGAAACCTCAAAGCTCACTGCCAAACGCCGGCATGTCGCATGTTGGAATGGATGGTCCGCCTCCGGATTTTTTTATGACTGACGATGAGCGAGGCGGAGTTGCCCCTATGGAGTCTATTGAGCAGCCAGCACAGCTGACATCGGAAATTCTCCAGGAGCGTGAGATTGTACGTATCTTAATCAACTATGGTGACTATCTAGCTACTTGGGAAGGCGATGGAGATATTCCTGTAGCAGGCGTATTATTGGGAAATATAAGCGACATTGAGTTTAAAGACAAAGCCGCAGCTTATATTTTGAAAGTGTATCGAGAGGCTGCAGCAAAGTATGAGATTCCTGATGCCAAGCAGTTTTATTCCAACCCGGATCCGTCAATCTCGGATTTGGCAATTAATAGTGTTGCCAGTAAATATTCGCTCAGTGAAAATTGGAACGACGATAAGCGTAAAATTTATGTAACGCAAGAATATGAGCATTTAAAACCGCTTGTTGTTACGGCGATCTATCGAATTAAAAAACGTAAAATTGAAACCGAAATGCATCATATTCGTGAAGAGATGAAACACGAAAAAGATGAGGCAAATTTGGAAGTCCTTATTTTTAAATATCAGAAGCTAAAAGAAGCTGAAAGGTTGTTGGGTGGGTTTCTGGGAAATACTATTGTAAAGTGATCAACTGATATGGCCAAGCATCTTGAAACGGGCAACTGGGGTGAACAAATGGCGATGGAATACCTCGTAGAGAAAGGCTATAAAATAGTGTTAAGAAATTGGCGATTTAAGAATTTAGAGGTAGATTTGATCGTGAGGGACAAGGATACACTTGTATTTGTTGAAGTTAAAACACGGTCGGGAACTGATTTCGGCGAACCTTACGAATTTGTAGATATAAAAAAGCAACGTCGACTGATTCGTGCTGCCCAGGCTTATATCCTTAAAACCCATTACACCGGTGAGCTTCGATTTGATGTTGTCGCCATAACGAGAGCCCCCAAAGTTGAACTCAATTATATCAAAGATGCGTTTTGGGATAGTTGAGAATACGTACTTATAAATAATTATACATAGATGAGAAAAATCACTTATTTTATGGCAATTGCAGCACTTGCTTTTGCTTCTTGTAAGTCAAAAAAATCCAGTTTGGAATTTGCATCTCCTGGAGCAAATCAAGCTGTTTTAAAAGGTGCTCAAGTGCAATTGAAACTGAAATTTGAATCAGTGACAATGGACTCTGTAGCTTATTTTGTAGATGATAAACATGTGGGCTCATCAACCGACACCACGGCGATTACAGTAGATACAAAGGACATGTCTTACGGTACACGTAATATTTCCGCTTTGGTATACAACGCCGGAAAACCTGATTCTGTTTCCAGTACCTTTTACGTTGTACCTGCAAGCGCAAAAAACTATGGTTTTGAGGTAGTGAACAAATATCCGCACGATACCACAGCATTTACACAAGGTCTACAGTTTGCAGATGGTGTTCTCTATGAATCGAATGGGCGCTATGGAGAGTCTAACCTGAGAAAAGTTGATCTAAAAACAGGTAAAGTACTGAAAGAGGTTAAATTTGATGAAAAGACATTCGCTGAAGGAATGACATTGGTTGGTAATAAGTTATTTATGTTAACTTGGCAACAAGGAGAAGGGTATGTCTTTGATAAAAACTCTTTTGTAAAAGAAAGTTCCTTTAAATATGAAAATAGTAAGGAAGGTTGGGGTCTAACCTACGATGGACAACACTTGATTAAATCCGATGGCTCCAATAAGTTATACTTTTTAGATGCAACAACCGGTAAGGAGTTGAATGCTATCGGAGTTTACGACGAAGCCGGCCCAGTGGATGAACTTAACGAACTGGAGTATATAGACGGCAAAGTCTATGCAAATGTCTATCAGAAAGATGTTATTGTTATCATCAACCCACAAACAGGAGCAGTAGAGGGGCGGATTAATTTGGTGGGCATTTATGAGCATACGTCTGCTTACGATAATGAATTGAATGGCATCGCTTATGATGAGGTGGGCAAACGCCTATTTGTGACAGGTAAGCTATGGAATACGTTGTATGAAATCAAAACCGTTGAAAAATAAATAAGCTTTTTTCTATTTTGATCTTATTTTGAAGGTTGATAGTCGTGTAAGCTTATATAAAATCAGAATCCTTGCCAACTCGTTATGGCAGGGATTTTTTTGCTCTTACTCTTCTTTGCGCTATAGAGGAAATGGGTCTAGTTTTAATTTCCGTCTTTTGTATATTAAACTACCAAAAGAGAAGTAGATGGTTTGATAAGTTTAAGTGGTAGCGCGAAAGAAACTCGGCCTCAACAGTGTGTCTGGCCTACGAAATACTAATGAATAGAGGAAATCATGCTATTTCTATAGTGGTTGCCGGATCTAAGCTGTTTCAGATGGTATCGTAGCAATATCGAAAGTTAGCTTCATATACTTTCAAGTCAATAGAGACCACTACTTTTAATAAAAAAAGGAATGAAGTTTAAACTCCATTCCTTTTTTTATAATGATTTTATTGCGATTAATAAATCGGAGTAAACATCCATGTATCATCAAAACGAGAAGAACCGTTTAGTCCAGTAGTGATGTAACCGTTGTTTCCTACCGCGAAACCAACAGCATCCTGACGTGCAGAACCAGCAAATGCGCCGTTATCATTTGTCCAATAGTCACCAGAAATATTATATTTCCATGTGCTATTAATAACTGCATTTTTGTAACCACCAACAACAAATGGAGTACCATTGATTGCGAAAGCAGACGCATTTGAACGAGTCAAATCATAAGTATATGAATCATCTGCTCTGTTAAGGTCATTCAATTTAGTCCATTTGCTTCCGTCAAATTTGTAGAAATCTTTTGGGTAAGAACCGTTAGATATACCACCACCTACATAGGCTACATTATTGACAACAAAAGAAAATGCTGCTTTTCTTTTTGCAGAAAATGGAGCATCACTGATTGCCTGCCATGTGTTAGCTGCTGGATCATATTTGTAAAACTCATTCGTATTCGTTGTTCCGCCATTAATGACAGTTTCTCCTGTTCCCACATAAGCAGCACCATTTAAGGTAAAAGCTACTGCATTTGATAAGGCAATAGGAAGTGGAGCAATACTTGACCAAGCACCTTTTCCGTTATCAGCTGTAGGGTCAAACTTGTAGAAATCTTTTAGGTTATTTGTCCCGTCATTACCGCCACCAACATAACCGATATTACCAATGGAAAAACCGATGGCACCGTTTCTCTCGACACCTGTGAAAGGAGCTTTTTCAGCCCATGTATCTGATGCAGCGTCATAAGCATATGTGTCTTTCACACGAAATGGTTTACCACCAGCATTACTTGCTAGACCAGTAGTAACATATGCAACGTTATTTATTAAAAAGCTAGCAGCAGATGAAGTTTGTGGCCCTTTAAAAGCAGCTTTCGCAAACCATTCGTCTGATTTGGTTGTGCTGTCGTCACTTTTTTTACAAGAAGAGAAAGTTGTAACTGTAAATACAAAAGCTAATAAAACGAGTAGCCAATTTTTCTTGTTCATAAATTATTGAAATTTAGTATAAAGGATGTTTAATTTAATTTTAGGATCATTCTCATTATCTTTTGCCAATATTAACCTATTTCCAGTTGAAAACAAACCCGATGTTGGTAAAGATAGATATAATGAAGTATTATTGTATGCCGTTGTTTTAATTTTTGTTAAATATTCAATCAGATTGAACGAGTATGAACCATTAGAACCAAAATCATTTCCGCGCACTAATGGTGCTTGTTGAGTTGTTGTTGAATAAGGTGCAGTTAATAGACTAATCGGATTACCGTTATTACTAGCAACCATCAGAACCAAACTTTGAGGCTGGTCGAAAATCGTTGCAGATCCATTAGGGACTTCTATAACAAGTTCAGCTTTATTAATTGCTATTGACGGATTGTTCACCAATTCCAATAACGTTGGAAATTCAATTTTTGCTACAACACCAGTTGATCCCTCTAAAAATACATTTCCATCGGTCTTTTCACTGGCAAGTTGGGGATTTGCTAAGGTCATCGGCGCAAATTTTGTTGCCGAGCGATCCGATTCAATTTGATTGTACTGATAAGACTTATTATCAATGGAGAAATATTGTTTACCAACAGACTTGGTACCTTCATTATTCAGAAACGAATAGTGAACCTGTAAAAATACGGTATCTTTAAATCCGATCAACGCCGTGCTGTTGTCTGGTACAAGTGCTAAGCCTTTAAAATACTCTTGAAAACTTGTGCTGTTCTGAATCCGGTTGTCATTATTTTTGATCATCGTAAACAGCTCATTGCTGATTGTACTGTTGAATCTGAAAAACAAAGAGTCTGCCGATTGTATCCGCGGTTTAAAAGTTAGTTCTGCCAATGGCGTATTTTCATAAGCAAACTTTTGTTTGCTGAATATTGCAGCTGAGGTGACAAAAACAGGACGTTCATCAACAGGTTTGGTGAGATCAATCTGTGTTTGGGTAATTTCTTCTGTTACACGGTGTACCGAAATCTTTTGTACCTGCGTAGTATCACCATAGGAGTATTTATTTGGCGTTAATACTAAAGTGATCGAATCCAATACCGCATCATCAGGGATAGAAGCACTGCTTATCGTTCCAATGCCGAGTCGCATATAAGCCGTCGATTTCATACTGCCTGTAACTGCATTACTATTTTTCCCGACAAGCATAGTTCCGGTAGCGGAAGTGGGGATATCGTCCAATTGATAAGTAGAAACTTTGGCGGAAACGGTATCAATAGGTACTAAACCGATTGTTTCGTCTCTCGAACTATCCAATGAGAGCGAAATGTCTTTATTACAACCAACAAAAGCGGCCAATGTAAAAAGTGGAAGTAAAAATTGTATACTACGTCTCTTGAAGTCTTTAATCATATTAATTTCTGAATAGTGCAAAAGTAATCAATGACAACTGTTAATCAGTGTTATATTTTGTTAAATATGGTTAATTACCACAGCGATTGCAAATCTAGTAATTTAAATTTGTTTTAGTTATGGGTAGAAGATTTAAATTGCTGATCAGTTTGATCGTTTTAATCGGGGTAGGAATTACTGTAGTTCTGGGGATTTGGCTCTATGGAAGTTATACCAATCGTCGGGATCTATTTCTATCCACCGCTGAGCGCTCGCTCTTCAACGCAGTTCAGGAAGCCTATCAGGCCCGCAATGGTGACCGGCAATTGGATGGGCGGGAGGCCGACCGCAATCATCTGCTGGAAGAGGTTAAACGCGAGCTCTCATCATTACTACCTGCTGCTGAACTCGACAAAGCGCTGCAACGTGTAAGCCTAGATCGGCCTAAAAACAAGCGTTTTGATCGCGAGAGCCAAAATAGACGAGAAAAAATATTTCCTAAAGATCGCGAAGGACAGGGCGCAATCATTCCGCCCTTTTTGTTCCGTGACTTTGATATGAATACTGCAAATCTCGATTTGATCGAAAGAAAATTCAAAGAATCTTTAAACAATAAGAGTATATCAGTACCATTTGAAATGGCTATTGTTACGATTCCTCATGATCAAATCAAAGACGTCCGCCGAAAGTACCGTGAAGCAAATCTCGCCTGGACGAGACCTATGCTTGTCAACCCGGTTAAAAATGAATTTTTAGTGATCAAATTCCAAGAAGACTGGAAGTATCTCTTGTATAGCTTAAGTTGGCAGCTACTTATTGCACTACTCTTGATAGGATTATTGCTAGGAACATTCTTCTATCTGATGAAGACGATTCTCAATCAGAACAAGATGGCCGAACTGCGTAAAAACTTTGTTGATAACATGACACATGAGCTTAAAACACCTGTATCTACTGTAATGGCAGCCATAGAAGCTATACAAATGTATGGTGTAAAGGAGGATAAAGAAAAGATGAACCGGTATCTGAATATTTCCAAAAGAGAGCTGGAACATCTATCCAATATGATCGAAAAGGTGCTTCAGATGGATATCGACGCAACCAGAGGGATTGTTCTGCAGCGTTCGGATTTCGATCTTGTCGCCATGGTGAAAGGAGCTATAGAAGTTGCCCAGCTGAATAAAACTAAAAAAGTTGATTTTAACCTTATTGCGATACCGGGTAAGATCATGATCAATGGCGATGAAGCCCATTTAAAAAATGTGGTCAATAATTTGCTTGAAAATGCGATAAAATATGCTGGGCAGGAAGTTTATATTGAGGTGGAAGTAAAGGAAATGAAGGAAAATGTCCATATTCGTATTACAGATAATGGCAAAGGGATTTCCTCCGAATACCATAATCAGATTTTTGATATGTTTTTTCGGGTTCCGTCCGGTAATCTACACGATGTAAAGGGATTTGGTTTGGGACTTGCCTATGTCAAGCAGGTGGTAAAAAGACACGATGGGAAAATTACTGTCGACAGTGAGCTTAGCAAAGGAAGTACCTTTCGTATTCTTTTACCTCATTAATAAGTAGTGATATATATATGTCTGAAAGCAAATGTCATTATTTAATTGTCTGTTTTCGAGTCGATTGCATTAAAATGGTTTTGAAACAGCACCAAAATATATTTTGATTGAATCATTTACGCTATGATTGAAATTTTATATGTAGAAGATGAGCCAAGTCTCGGAATGATCGTTGCCGATAGCCTAGAAGCCAATGGTTTCCATGTCACCCATTGTAGTAATGGGCACGAGGCCTTGGAAGCGTTTACAGAAGCAAGGCCGGATATTCTGGTCGTCGATGTGATGATGCCTGTTATGGATGGATTTACATTGGCGACAAAGATAAGAGAATCAGATACCCAAATACCTATTATATTTTTGACCGCCAAAGTGCAGACGGAAGATGTTGTACGTGGGTTTCGTTTGGGAGGAGATGATTATGTCAAAAAGCCGTTTAAGATCGAAGAACTGGTTGTGCGTATAGAGTCCTTATTAAAAAATAGCCCAAAGATGCTCTTCGGTCAGAAACTGATGATCGGAGACTATAGCCTAGATAGCCTAAAACATCAGTTAACTTATCAGGGGGAGGTACTCAAGTTGTCTTTCCGCGAAAGTGAACTGCTGCGGAAGCTATACGAACAGAAAGATAAAGTCATTCCACGAGAGGATATCATGCGGGCCTATTGGAGCCATGATAAGTATTTCACGGGGCGAAGCTTAGACGTGTTTATCAGCCGCATACGCAAATACCTTAGCCAAGATGATCGGATAAAGATTACCAATGTCAGAGGAGTGGGGTATATGCTTACCGTTGATTGAGTGATGTGTTCCACGTGGATTGATATCAAGGGTGCTGTGGCTAACGGCGGTTTTTCAAGGCCGACTTTTCGCTAAGTCCACGAATATGGTAGGTGAAACTTACTATTGCGTACCGCGTAATGGCATTGGACTGCGAAACACGTATCCAAAGATCGTTGACCTGCTGATTGATATTTTTATTGTCATTAAAAATATCAAATACCGTGAGATTGATTTCGGCGTTCCTGCGCTTAAATAGTTTTTTCCCAAAAGAAACGTTCCATAGCAAACTTGTTGTACTCGGTGAATTCAGAATACTACTATTGTATAGGTAATTGAACGTTGAATTGAGCGTCCAGGTCTTCAGTAGAGTCAAGGCGATAGAATTACCGATGGTATGCTTATAGACCGAATAATTGGATTTATCGGTTGCTGAGTTCTTGGAAAATGCTATATTTCCATTGTAATCCAATCCAATGATAACATCTTTACTGAATGCTGTATTGATGCCGACGCGTTGACTTATTCCATATGTTTGCGCGTTGACCTTTTCGAGATTCAACAAAGTGTAATTCTGGTTTAAATACATATTGTTGTTCAAGTTGAAGTTGAGCTTCAACGGTTCAAAGCGATACCCAAGACTGTTCTGCCATTTCAGGTTATAAACTCCATTGAAATTTTCGGGCCTGATATACTGTCCTCCGGGTCCCAATACGACGTCCTCCGTGATTGTAAATGCCGAATCTGTGGTGAAAATGGTATTGGAGATTTTATGTTGAATAAAATCTGCTGTAAAATCAGAGGTGAAGCTTTTGCCAGTCCCTTTGTTTATCGATCTGAATTGCACGACAAGGTTGTGGTCATACTCCTGTTTGAGATTTGGGTTTCCGGAGCTGATACGAAGCGGGTTTTGATTATCTATAAAATCCTGCAATTGCTCAATTGTAGGTGTGTTTGTCTTTGCATTATACCGAAACTCGACCCGTGTGTCCTTATTGAAATTATATTGGAAGTTCAGATTAGACAGCAGACTGGTAAAATGGCTTTTTGTTGTCAGCGTATTGGGGAATAATTTGTCATTGACTTGTACTGCAGTCTGATAATCTAAGCCAATCTGAAATCTTATACTATCTTTTTTGCTAAACAAATAAGATATACCACCGCTATGGTAGACAAAATCATTTCGAAATTCATTGGAAAGGCGGTTTTTTAATTCCCCGAGCTGACCTGTTTCAGCTAGGAATTCATAGGTCTTCCGGTCCGAATAACGTGCAGTATTCCGAAAAGTATAATTCCCCTGCACTCGGGAATATTTACCTAACATTTCTGTATAGGCAACTTTGGAACGAAAACCATTATTGTCACCAAGGGAATAATTTCTGTTGTCGACGGTATCGACCCGGCTGAATAGACCATCTTTATAGTACGAGTTTAGCGCGAAATTTTCAGCATGGTTTTTATTGCTGCTAAATGAACCATTGATATTAAAACTGATCGTGCGACCGGGTTTGTTCAGTCTTCGCATGTAAGTAAGGTCTCCACCCCAATTGAAATTTTCTCCAAAGCTCTTATTCCTGCGGTCAGAACTATTTAGCATCTCGGCAAGATTTAATAAGGTATTGCCCGTAGAGCTACTGTTCCTGTCGTTATTTTGATAGGAGAAATTAGGTTGAAAGTCCAGCTTTTGAATGGAATCTATCTTCCAGTTCGCGCGGACTGACAGCGCATGGTTGTTGCTGTAAGTATTGTTAAATTGATTCTGGTTGTTGATTTGGTTGGCCCGGTTGCCTGCAGTATATTCTGTTTTGCTTTGGCTGAGTACATTGTTGTCGGTATAGTTGTAGGTGTAATTTGTATTGAAGTCCATCCGGTCATCAAAAAAACGGTCCAAATAATTAAACCCCGCATTGAAACGTGTCGTCACTCCCTGTCCGGTACGACCTCTTGTGTTTCCCCGGGTCGCAAAACCATTGGGCTGATTGACATTGTTGGTATTGATGTCAATTGAATATTGCCGTTTAGAATTCATTTTGGTTACCTGTGTATTGATGGCATATTTTCGGTCAGGACCTGCCCCTGAAGAGAGTTTACCGAAATAGGACTTTCTTTTATCGGGTTTGGTGACAATATTGATCACTTTCATCCGTTTTCCATCATCAAACCCACTAAATTTCGCTTGTTCTGTTTTATCATCGATGATTTGGATCTTAGCAATAACATCGGCAGGAAGATTTTTCAACGCCACTTTAGGATCTGTGCTGAAAAACTCCCGACCATCAATAATAATCTTATTGACGGACTCACCCTGAGCTTTAACATTGCCGACGTCATCAATTTCAACTCCAGGAATCTGTTTGACCAATTCGTCTGCATCTGCAAAATCTTGTGTAACATACCTCTTAGTGTCAAATTCAAGCGTATCCCCTTTAACCTGTATATTGCTCGCAGCGATGTTGATTTCATCCAATACAATTTCAGTGCTACTGAGTTTAAACGTAAGCTCAACGGTTTTACCAAGCAGCTTTACGCGCCGAAAGTCTGTCGTATAGCCCATTGCTTGTGCCGTAACCAAATAGTCGCCGTCGGAAAGTTTGCTGCTGCTAAACTTGCCTAAAATATCTGTAGGAACCTGGAATTTAATTGAATCTTTCACCGCGATGAACGTGATACTTGCAGCGTGGATAGGGTGCGATGTTCTATCATCCAGCAGCGTACCCATAATATAGTGCTGGGCTAAGACATTTTTTCCCAATAACAGCATACTGATCGCTAGGATCGAGATAGTCCACAAGTTGATCTTCATAGATTGAGCAGCGAATGTGTTTTGATATTCGGTTAATGGTTACATAAATTGATTTGTCAAAAATAGGGTACTATTTGTTACGAATTATTATCATTTTGGTTACAATACCCCCAAGGGAATGGAAAGATTAGATATATTTGCAGTGGAATTAAAAGTCAGCTAAACAAAACCGTATAGCAGATGTTGCGTTATAAGGTTTTGATAAAAGGAATAAAAGATGAAAGAAAGTGTTTTGAGTAGAAAAGAGCGTATTATGAAAGAAGCATTGCTGCTTTTCTCAGATCAAGGCTATACGAATACCTCTACCAAAACGATTGCCCAAAATGCTGGAGTTTCTGAAGCCTTGATCTTTAAACATTTTGGAAACAAAGATGCGTTGCTGGTTTATTTGATTAAATCAGGATATCGCAAAGTGCTTACCCATCACCGCGGCATGATGACCTATCGTGAACCAAAAGAATTTCTGCGCACAATGATCAATCTCCCAAGTAAGCTGGTGAGTGCAGAACCCATATTTTGGCGATTACAGGAGCGTTTGTCTCATCATCCATTTTCAAAACAGCAGCATGAACAGTTTATGAAACCGGTTCAGCCCATTATTCATCGTGCTTTTAAAGAATTAGGTTATGAAAGTCCTGAGTTTGAAACTGAATTCTTATTGCTGATTATAGATACCTTATGGAAAAAAGAAGCTATCGGCGAATTGGAGAATACCATGGAACTGACCCTGTTTTTAGAGAAAAAGTATAACCTGATTTAGCATACAAGATTCAGTGATTGGTTTTTGCCAAAGAACTGTTTCGTTAATCGTGGGATTCAATTGTCGCCCCGCGTTTTATTCCCTTAATCCATCGCGTCAGTATTTTTGCTGGTCCTCCAAATCTTGTGCAAGTTTTTTACTGCTGATGATCTTACAGGAATGCCGTTTTATGCGTTTTTATATAAAATTGTTGCAAAAACAATTTCTTATTCTCCAAAATAATAGCGTTCTTAGTATTTTAAATACATTATACAAACTAATTTATGTTCAAAAAATTCGGTCTGGCAATATTGGCACTAGTCGGCACAATTCCTTTTTTGAAAGCTCAGGATAAAAAAGATTTTGTGCGCTATATTAACTCTCAGCATGAATGGGTCGATTCGGTATTCAATACTTTGACACCAAAAGAAAAAGTTGCTCAGTTATTTTTAGTTCGAGCACACACCAATCTGGGGCAAAAGTATATTGACTCCGTCGCACAGGTGGTACAAGACGAGCATTTGGGGGGGCTGGTCGTATTTCAGGGAGGTCCAGTACGACATGTAGAGATGTTTAATCGGTATCAGTCACTAGCTAAGGTTCCTTTAATGATGACATTTGATGGCGAATGGGGGTTGGGTATGCGCATGCCGGATTCTACCTTGTCATTCCCTTATCAAATGACATTAGGCGCCGTGCAGGATAACCAGTTGATCTATCGTATGGGACGTGAGGTTGCCTTAGATTTCCATCGCATAGGCATGCATTTTAATTTTGCGCCCGACGTAGATATCAACAATAACCCCAAAAACCCAGTAATAGGTATCCGTTCTTTTGGTGACAATAAATATAATGTGACCCAAAAGGCAAAGGCTTATATGGACGGTATGGTGGATGGTGGAATATTGGCTTCCATTAAACATTTCCCTGGTCATGGAGATACCGACGTAGATTCCCATTACGATCTGCCGCAGCTCCCTTTTGATAAAAAGCGATTGGATAGCCTTGAAATGTATCCTTTCAAAGAGCTGATCAAAGCTGGTGCTCCCGCTGTTATGGTGGCTCATATGAATATTCCGAGCTTGGACGACACTCCTAATATGCCATCCTCTATTTCCAAGAAGGTTGTTACCGATCTTTTACGTAATGAACTTGGCTTCAAGGGGCTAACCGTTACAGATGCAATGGACATGAAAGGTGTGAAGAAATTTTTTCCAAACGGTGAAGCCGATGTACAGGCCATTATTGCAGGCCATGATTTACTTGAAGTATCGGAAAATAGCAAAAGGGCAATCGATTTAATATTAAAAGCGATTGAAGAGGGACGTATTGCTCAGGCGGATATTGATGCGCGCGTCAAAAGAGTGCTCGCCGCTAAACTATGGCTTGGTTTAGATAAATACCAGGCGACTGCCTTACAGAATCTATATAGTGAATTACACCGTGCCTCGGCAGTTCAGCTTATTGATGAACTTTCAAATGCAGCAATAACCGCATTGAACTCAACAGACAAATTGAAGTCATTCAAACATGATTTACCCACTGCTATTATTAATATCGGAATCACCGCCAACCAAACTTTTCAAAATGAATTAGGAGCTGCGCTGACCAATGAAACACAATATTTCATTACCGATAGCATGAGTAAAGATGACATTAAGCGTTTGACAAAAGAAATTAAAAAGAATAAGCAGTTTATTATCGCTGTACACGATACAAGACTTCGTCCACGCCCAACGATGCTGTTGAATAAAGATGTGCAAGGGTTGATGAAGAAATTTGCAAAAAAATCAATCTTGACCTTATTCACTAACGCTTATGCATTAGATGGTTTTGAAGCAGCGAAAAAGGCGAAGACCATTTTGCTTGCCTATCAGAATGATGCATTCATGCAGAAAGCAGCAGTAAAAACGATTTTAGGGCAAAATATCCCCAAAGGCAAGCTCCCTGTAACAATTAATAAGAAATTTAAATACGGGCAGGGCAAATAAAGTTTATAGCATCACACCCAAAAGCGCCTCTTCCCAAAATGGTCTCCCTGCAAAGCAAAACCATTTAGGAAGAGGTGTTTTTTTAAGGGTTGGTTTAATTCTCTTCGATGGCTGTCCTACTATCAGACGGCTTACTTTCATTTTTCATTCGGTCTATTGCCGTCACGACATATTTATACTGTTGGTGCGGTTTGATGTCGTCATCGGTATACTGAAGCTTATCTCCGTCAAAGGTGATAAAAATAATTTTTCCCGGATCCTGGATACCGACTTTTTCATCGAGGTTGAATCGATAGATTAGATAACCATAAGCAGACTCCCCATCGCTTGCCATATCTGGCTTTTGCCAAAATAGGGTGTTCATTTTAGCATTGGGCGATTTTTTCACTAAAAGACCAAAAGGTGCATTCGGTGGAATACTGTCTAACCAAGGCATCGCAGGCGGTAAAGCAGGGCTTCGGTATAGGTCATTCCGCATAGAGTCCTGCAATCCAGCAAGGTTATCAGTAAGCGATTTGGAACTGAAATAAATACTTCCCTCCACATTGTGTTCCGCCCTTAAGTGACGTACCTGTCTCGGAATTTGACTTCGGTCTGTCCAGCCGATCTTATTTTCGGTAACACGATAAGCTCCATGGCCCACATAAAAATGGCGGCCATAGGTGTGTTTCTGCCACCAGTCAACTAAGATCTCATACGCCGCTGCTCGATTTTTGAAAGGAAAGTAGATCTGCGGATTGATATAATCAATCCAACCTTCCTGCATCCATTTGACACCATCAGCATATAATTCCCGATAAGCACTCAGTCCACGGGTCTCCGAGCCAGCACTATTGTTTTCTTTGTTGTCCCATACACCACAAGGACTGATACCGTATTTGACATAGGGCTTTACCTTTTTGATAGCGAGACCGAGGTCACGTACCAACAGGTTGACGTTGTTACGTCGCCAGTCGTCAATTTTTTCAATCCCATTATTATATTGACCAAAAGTAATCTGATCCGGTACGGGTGTATTTCTGTTATCAGGATAGGGGTAAAAATAGTCATCGAAGTGGATTCCGTCTACATCGTAGTTCTTAACCACATCCATAATCACATCAATTATATATTTACGTACTTCAGGAATCCCCGGATTGAAAAGTTTTTTACCGGCATAAGTGAAGAACCATTCAGGGTGACGCTTGGTAATATGGTCTTCCGAAAAATGAGCGGGATTTAACGTAGTTGAAGCACGATACGGGTTGAACCAGGCATGAAGTTCCATTCCTCTCTTGTGAGCCTCATTGATTGCAAATTCCAAAGGATCATAAAATGGAGAAGGCGCCAATCCCTGTTTTCCGGTTAAGTATCTACTCCAAAGCTCTCTGCCTTTTGCATAGAAGGCGTCTGCTGCAGGACGCACTTGCAGAATAATCGCATTCAGTCCCGCACTACGATGTTGGTCCAGCAAATCGATGAATTCCTGTTTTTGCTTTGCAACATTATTGCCAGCCTTTACGGAGGGCCAGTCTATGTTACCTATCGTTGCAACCCATACACCGCGAAACTCCCGCTTAGGGAGCTGCTGAGAATACGATCTAATCGAAAAGAAACAAATAAAAAATGTAAAAAAAGAATATAAAACTGTTTTTCCCGTCATCCTATAAATTATAGCCAACAAAGATAGGGAAGCATTTCTTACTTTTTCGCTAAAAAATGTAAGATGTTTGTTGGATACTTGCTAAAAGAACGTGAGCTTGGTTTTCAAATTGATAATAATGCAATTGCAGGTAACATTGTACTTTATTTGTACTAATTTAGATGCGGTTTTTAATAAAGCAGTGACTTGATCGGCTGACCGCAATAAAAAAAATTATGAGCAAAGAACAAATATCCGTTTTTGATATGTTTAAGATTGGTATAGGACCCTCTAGTTCGCATACCTTAGGACCGTGGCGTGCGGCGCAGCAATTTACCGCTGTGCTCAAGTCAAATGGTGTATTAAACGAGGTCGAACAGGTTAAAATTTTGCTTTATGGTTCTTTAGCTAAGACGGGGGCTGGGCACGGTACTGATATTGCTGTTCTATTAGGATTGAGCGGAGATGATCCTGTCACCTTTGATGTTAATCAAGTTATGCCTAAAGTGGACCATATCAAGGCAAGCGGTAAACTCCAAGTCGCTGGGGAACGAACCATTCCATTTTCATACCCAGAAGATTTACTTTTTTTATATGCTGAAAGCTTGCCTTTTCATCCGAATGCTGTTACTTTTCAGGCTTTTCTATCCAATGGGAAAGCAATTAGTGAAACCTATTATTCTATAGGTGGCGGTTTTGTCGTGCAAGAAAATGACACCGAAGGTGTTTTATCGGAAGTAGACCTTCCATTTCCTGTAGATACTGCGCAGGAACTCCTGCATTGGACGATGAAAACCGGATTGAAAATTTCCGAGCTGGTCCTCGAAAATGAATGTGCATGGCGTGAAGAAAGCGAAACGCTGGCGGGGGTATTAACTATTTATCAAACGATACAGGAGTGTATCTACCGGGGCTGCCATACAGGAGGGACATTGCCCGGGGGACTAAATGTTGAAAGAAGAGCGGCTAAGCTAAATAAGAAGTTAATGCAAGGGCGTACCTATCAAGATTATACATCTTGGGTAGGCGCAATTCGCGAAGGAGGACAAAACTTTCAATATATTCTGGATTGGGTAAGTTGTTTTGCACTTGCCGTCAATGAAGAAAACGCATCTTTCGGACGTGTGGTGACAGCTCCTACTAACGGTGCATCAGGTGTTATCCCGGCTGTATTGCAGTATTATATCACATTCCACGACGGAATGCGTGAAAATAAAATTATACAGTTCATCCTTACGGCATCTGAAATTGGTTCAATTTTTAAGAAAAATGCAACTATTTCTGCTGCAATGGGAGGCTGTCAGGCAGAGATCGGCGTTTCCTCGGCCATGGCTGCCGGAGCGTTGACCGAAGTGCTGGGTGGATCGCAGCGCCAGGTATTGATGGCTGCCGAGATTGCCATGGAGCATCATCTTGGATTGACATGCGATCCAATCGGCGGATTGGTTCAGATCCCATGTATCGAACGCAATACGATGGGGGCTATTAAAGCGATAACTGCAGCACAGTTGGCGTTACAATCGAATCCGGATAAAGCAAAGGTTAGTTTGGATACTGTGGTTAAAACGATGTGGGAGACGGCTCTTGATATGAACGCTAAATATAAAGAAACAGCCGATGGCGGACTGGCCGTCAATATTCCTTTGAGTTTGCCGGAATGTTAATGATTGTCTGAGTCTTTTTGTTTTTTGTATCTTTGAGGCGATAATATATATTCTTAAAAATAAATTCTACGAATGAAATATTGCGCAATCGCCTCCGGAAGTAATGGGAACTGTTATTATGTCGCTAAAGACGATTCTGCCATTTTGATAGATGCTGGTATCAACAGTAAACATATTCACCTTCGGATGTATAATTTGGGTATTTTACCCACGCAGATCAAAGCAATTTTCATTACACACGAGCATTCTGATCATATAAGGGGGCTATCCGTATTCGCTAAAAAGTATAATCTACCAGTTTATATCACTAAAGGTAGTTATGAGGGTACCAGGTTGCAACTTCCATCTCATTTGGTACATATCATAAATCACGATGAAGTTGTCGAAATAGGAGGGCTCAAAGTGTATGGTATTCCCAAATATCACGATGCCAAAGAACCGTGCAGCTTTCTTGTTTCGGATGGCACATACAATATTGGTATATTGACCGATATAGGACGGCCCTGTGAAAATGTAGAACATGTTATCCAGCATTCGGATGTATTGCTTCTGGAATCAAATTATGATGAAGATATGTTGCGGATAGGCCGATATTCCTATTTTCTTAAAAACAGGATTAGTAGTGGATGGGGCCATCTTTCAAATCGGGTCGCCGTTGAACTGTTTAATGCCCATAAAACAAAACGTCTTAAACATCTTATTCTCACTCACCTCTCCGGTGAAAACAATACGGTTGATCTTGTACAGCAAACTTTCGAACCGCATTGCGAACGCATCAAGCTCCATGTCGCAACACGATATCAGGAAACTGAATTGTTCGATCTGAAACATGTGCTCGAACAACATTTAGCTGCGTTTTCAATGCCTGTGGCTCTTTCTTCTTAAACTTTAACTCCATTCGCTTCGCAGTTTTTCTTAACCCAAGAAGATAAAATACTGTAAAATAAAAAATATACTTGATTTAAAAAGATTTCCTGTTATATTTGCTCTGTTTTTAATCAGTCTAAATTACATCGGTGTAATAAAAGACGGCTAACAAATACCATGCAATAGACGGCAATCTATTACATGGTACAAATCTACATACAGCGGCAACTGCATGTAGGTGACTGAAACAGTATGCTGTATCAGTTACTCCCGATATACGATATGGAAGAATTTACAAGATAACGAATTTTATCATTTATTCGTTGTTGGACTCCAACAAAACCTGGAATTCTCCCATAATAAGTTGAAGAAAAACTAAACATCAATCAACATATTATGAAAATTTTAATTTCATTCTTTACCTTTTTAGCGGTACTGCTGTGTAGTAATAATGGTTATGCACACGCACTCTGGATTGAAGCATCTTCTTATGGGACACTCAACCAAGCCCATGAAGTAAAAGTATATTACGGTGAATTTGCAACAAACGAAAGAGATCAGGTCGACAAATGGTATTCCGACGTGAAGGACTTCTCACTAATGTTGCATACTCCTGGAAAAGAACCCATCAAACTTCAGCTGACGAATAAAGGTGATCATTTTAGCGGCTCATTTCAACCTGACGTAACCGGAACCTATTTTCTATCCATTGTCAAGGCACCTAAAGATTTGGGTGGTAAAACGAAATATGAATTTTCTTCGCTTGTACCGGTTATCGTTGGAAAACCGACAGTACTTGATTATAGCGTCGTAAAAAATCCATTGCAGATTGAACTGCTTACAGCGAATAACTTAAAAAAAGGTCAAAGCTTGCAAGCAAAGATTACTAGCCACGGCAAAGTTGTGCCTCAAGCCAAAGTATCCGTTTTTTCTGCGACAGGTTGGGGGAAAGAGTTTGTTGCCGATGAGAATGGCCTGCTAACATTTGATGCCCTCTGGTCGGGTCCTTATGTTTTGGAAGCAAGTACATTTGTTGAGGTTGCGGGTGAACATGAAGGGAAACCCTATGCATCAGCATGGCAGGGTAGTACGACTTTTATTACCGTGAAATAGCTGCAGGCCTGAAATATACTGAATAATTAAAGGATCCATTTGAAACATCGAAACAGTAATGGATCCTTTTGAAAAAAGAAGATCTAAAAAAAACATCTACCATACTACATTCATGAATAAATCTTTATCCTTTTTAGCCATTCCTTTGATAAGTTCGGTTTTTTCTGTTGCGCAGGCACAGACGAACAAAGTTATTGAAGGATTTCTTATCAATGAAAAATCTGAGCCCATTTCCGGGGCGACCGTAAAATTGACGAATACTGGTGTCACGACAAGTACGGATAGTGAGGGACACTTCATCTTCGATAAGCTTGCTTCGAAGACCTACCATTTGGAGATTAAAGCGATCGGTTATAGCAAGCATACCATGCAAGTTGTATTGAATGATGAGCGTATACAGTTGGGGCAAATTAGGATGAAGGATCAGTTCGAGTCGATAGATGAGGTAACGGTCTATGGTAAATACTATGAACACTATAAATTCGATAGTATATCGGGATCTTTGCGTCTTAAAACACCAATCTTGGAGTTGCCTCAGAATATACAGGTTATTTCATCCGATTTAATGGCCGATCAGCAAGTATTTGATATTGTCGATGGTATCACCCGGAATATTAGCGGGGCTACACGCCAAGGTCACTGGGACAATCAGTACGCTAACATACGCATGCGCGGATCTAAGATTCCGGCATTTCGTAACGGTATGAATATCGAGGCCTCTTGGGGACCAACTGCCGAAGATGCGAGCATGATCGAACGAATCGAGTTTGTAAAAGGACCAGCAGGTTTTATGCTAGCGAATGGTGAGCCAGGAGGGTTTTATAATGTTGTTACCAAGAAACCAACAGGGAATACTAAAGGGTCGGCAACATTTAATGTGGGAAGTTTCAGTACCTATCGCGCTGCGGTCGATTTTGATGGTAAATTACGGAAAGATGGCAAGTTGTTATACCGTTTAAATATGGCTGCGCAGCAAAAGGATTATTTTACAAAATACAACTACAACAATCGTGTTGTTGTGGCTCCAGTTGTGACGTATAAGGTCGATTCTTTGACGAGTTTAACATTTGAATACACCTATCAGGGATCTACCTATCTGGCAAATGGTAATTATACTTTTTCGCCTAAGGGATTTGCTGATCCAGATATTTCCAATGATTTTTTCTATGGTGACCCTTCGATGGAACCAGGTAAGCTGAAGGACCACAGTGCATATGTCTATTTAGACCGTCAGCTGAACGACCGTTGGAAATTACATGCGCAAATGGCTTATTTCAATTTTGATATGAAGGCGACGAGCACTTGGTTGAACTACATGACTGCGAATGGTGATATGCCTCGTTATTACAGTATTGCGGACGAGCATGGTGAAAATCGCTTCGGTCAGGTTTCTTTAAATGGAGAAGAATATACAGGTAGTGTTCGTCACCGAATCTTAGTGGGCGCAGATTACGGTAACAAGAAGTTTTGGGGCGATTTTGGAACTTTACTCGCTGAAATTCCAGGTACGGCATTGAACGTCTATAATCCACAATATAATATTCCTGGAACAGTTTTTCCTGTAGTTGACCGCTCAAAGAATATCAAGGTGCGCGCCGGAGGTTCCAACTATGTGAATTTAACTAGCTATATGTCTTTCTACGCACATGATGAGATGGCTTTTTTAAATGAAAAGTTACGTCTTTCTTTAGGATTACGTTATACTGTGGCTGAGACGCTGGGAAAAACAGTAGGCACGCAGGTAATACCAGACCAAAATGATAAGGCATTTTCTCCACGCGTTGGGTTGAGTTATTCTATTGACAAATCTACAAGTGTTTATGGGTTGTTTGATCAATCTTTTGTTCCACAGGCTGGTTCTGATTGGGATGGAAATCCTTTCAAACCGGTTCGTGGGAACGATTTTGAAGCTGGTGTGAAAAAAGAATGGGGAGGTGGAAAGTGGATATCGACATTAAGTGCCTATCAGATAAAAAGAAAAAATGCCCTAGCTGACGATTTTGACCATCCAATACCAGGAAGCACAAATAGTTTCTTCAAAATAGCTATAGGTGAGACAACATCGAAAGGTATCGAATTTGATGTAACTGGCGAAGTGCTACCCGGATTGAATGTGAATGCCAACTATGCGTTGACTGACTCTAAAATATCAAAAGATTCAAGAGAAGAGAAGATTGGGGATATTACGCCAAATACTGCAAAACATACTGCCAATGCATTTGTCTCCTATCGTATTCAAGAAGGAATGGTTCGTGGTCTTGGCTTTGTCGGTAGCGTTCAAGGAATGTTTGATCGTGCTATCGGAACCACAAAAGAAAGTAATTTCAAGAATTATTTGCGAACCGATGGTGGTATTAGTTACCAAAAAGGGAGATATAATATCTCTATAATGGTTAATAACTTGTTGGACAATAGAAAGCTGCTTACAGCAGGCTCTATCACTGCAAAAAATGTTAAAATAGCAGAAAGTGTGAGCTATTATACCTATATCGTAGAAGCGCGACGTAATTTCCGTATGGGAGTTACCTATAAGTTTTAAACAAACGATCTAGATAAAATATAGAACCGATGTATAGTACATTGCTAATCGTGATACTCTGTGGAACCTATCTTTTTTACAGTTCAAGTAAAAAAGTAAAGTTTGGGCCTAGACCACCATGGCTAGAAAAAATGTGCGCACAAACGAAGTTTGTGCGCATTTTAAGCATATTGCTGCTACTCATTCCCTTTGCCGCCTTGCTTTATCTGCAAGGTTTCGGAGCAGGCTTTTTTGCTTTTTTTGCTTATTTCATGTGTATGATGAGTCTCGTGGTTTTATTGAATCCATATCGCTATTTTAAATTGTATCCGATTTTGGGCCTCTATTTATTTAGCCTTTGTGTTGAATTGTTGATTTCCTAACCGATAAAATATGCCTGCTAATAAAAAATACCTCAGTACACCCTTTCAACGGTTCCTGAAAATTACAGCCGGTTTTGTCGGTGGTTATATTGTGATGCTCTCATTTCATGTCTTAGTCACACATATTTTTGAAAAAAAAGATGTTGTTGCTACAGCGTGTCTCACCGGTTATCTATTATGGGCGGTACTGCTCTTATTGGCTTTCCTTGCTAAGAGCGGATGGAAGATATGGGGGATATACTTGCTTTTGGCAGTAATTTTCTCTTTGCCTTATTTCTTTAAACTGTAATTCGTCATGAATAACCGAAATTATAATATCTACTTCAATACACATACCATCAGTGGCATTACCATTTGTGCTATCCTCTATGTGATATTCTTTGCGGGTTCATTTGCATTTTTTAGACATGAAATTGCTGCCTGGCAGAATAATACATCCTATAAAACCTACCGTGAAGATCATCAAAACTTTGACCGATTGCTAGATTCACTTAAGGGGCAGACCAATTTACACGGACGTGATATTACCTTTTATATGCACCGCGAAGGCACAGCAGCTTACGTAGCACTGAGTGCATCTAACGACACAATCATAAACAAAGAAAATTTAGCCAAGATAACGCCCGAACAAAAAGCTGCAAAGAAAAATGGCCGAAGAAGAGGAGGAGAGGATGATTCGAAAAACTTTACCTACAATTTCGCCAATAAAAAATATGGTGATTATGTACAGAATTATGATATGGGAGAGTTTTTATTCCGTTTACATTTCTTGGCCCAGCTTAATCAAGTACCGATTAGGGTAGGCATAGCACCATTTGGTTATCTTATCGCAGGCATAACAGCTTTTATTTTTCTATTTGCTCTTATCACTGGGTTACTGCTACATTGGGACAAGATTGTGTCAAATTTCTTTGTATTCAGGCCTTTCAGCAAATGGAAAACAGTATGGACCGATATGCACACTGCCTTAGGTGTTATTGGTTTCCCTTTTCAATTTATCTTCGCCGTGACCGGAACCTTTTTGATTATCAATTCGGTATTGGCTTTACCACTTAGTAAGCTGCTTTATGACGGTGATCAACAAAAAATGTATCAAGATATAGGTGTTAGTGCGGATATAAATTTCCCCTATACCTATAAGCCCCTTGATGCACATGTTAAGATCGCTCCATTTTTGGATTTGGCAAAATATAAATGGCCAGAATCCGATTTTCAGCGCATCACGATCAAAAATTACGCAGATTCCAATATGCATGTTGTCATGGAGCTTGAGCCGCATTTTAATAAAAGTTTTGCCGGATCGGGTATATTATCCGTTAGAGTTGCCGATAATACAATTGTTGCCGAAAAATCCCCTGTAAGCGAAGCTACCTATGCAGACGGGGTCCGCAGCATTATATATCGGCTGCATTATGGCGATTATGGAGGCTATCCGCTTAAGATGGTGTACTTTATTTTGGGAGCTATGGGTTGTCTGGTCATTATCTCAGGTATATTAATCTGGTTAGTTGCGCGTGACAAAAACAATGTAATTCCACGAAAACGAAAATTCAATTTCTGGGCAGCCAATATCTTTACCGCTATATGTCTGACGATGCTGCCTGTCACAGCCTTGGCTTTCATTGCAATCAAATTGAGCCCAGCAGTCAATCAGGACTTTATCTATCGGGTGTATTTTTACAGTTGGTTGCTGTTTTCTCTGTACTATATACTTCGAAAAAGCATTAGAAGAACCAATCGCGAAACCTTGCTGATTGGAAGTGTCTTAGCATTTTTTATCCCATTAGTCAACGGTTTTATGACCGGAAGCTGGATTTGGGATACGTTTCACAATGGTCAACGTGATATTTTTGTCGTCGATTTTTTATGGCTTATGATAGGCATTATTGGTATAATCGCCTATAACAAGACCAAAAAATTCTTTGAAACTATTCGTTAGCAAGGATTCTTTTCTCTGCGAGTAAATATACTTCGTTTTTTCAATTCTCAGCGCGCTCACAAAGCGCCCTTGAAACGTGTATAGGAACGGGTTAAATTCCTCTAAGAGCAGATCCTGGTAGATAACTCCTCACGGCGTAGAACAATTCTTATCCAATGATACCAAACTGATGATCGCGGAAATATTTGATACGGAGTTGAGCCGTGATGGAAAAGTGGTAATATTTCCCAAAGAAGGTCCCAATGGTATTCCTCTTACAATACGGCCTTGAAAAATCGCCCAAGGCGCATCAGATCCTGTGCCGTCTTTTCGTTCCAGTCTACGGCATAGTTAAGCCGAATACAATTCTTAAACTGATCGTGCTGTGTAAACATTCTTCCGGGAGCAAAGCTCAACTTTTGTCTGAGGGCATAATCGTAGAGCATCGTTGAGTCAATCTTAGCATCTAGTTCTAGCCAAAGTACAAATCCGCCCTCAGGCTGTGACATTTTTGTGTTTTCCGGAAAATGGGTCTCAATGCTGTTTCTAAAATTGACATAATTGCTGTACAATTTTTTTCTGAAGCTATTGAGGTGATGGTCGTACCTGCCGATCTGTAAGAATTTGGAAACCGCCTCTTGATAAATAGCAGGCTGCGAAATCGTCTGTATGAGTTTTTGTTTTAGGATTTTATCCTTGTATTGCCCGGGCTCAACCCATCCAAGCCGAAAACTTGGCGCCAATACTTTGGTAAATGATCCACACCACATCACCAGTCCCTCTTCATCAAAATATTTGCACGGCTTGGGCCGTGACGAACCGAAATAGATGTTTCCATACAGGTCGTCTTCAATCAATGGAATATGGTAGTGTGAGAGCAGTTTGACGAGTTCCTTTTTATGCTCATCGGGCATGAGCGCACCCAGTGGATTGCTAAAGTTGGTAACGAAGCAACAGACATCAATTTTATGAATAACTTTTTTCAGGGCATCTAATTCAATTCCCGTAATAGGGTGGGTCGGAATCTCGATGGTTTTGAGCCCCAGTAGTTGAAAGGCCTGAATAAAACCAAAATAAAGGGGGCTTTCCACCGCTATGGTGTCGCCGGGTTTAGTGACGGCACGAAGGCAGCTGTAGATGGCATTCATGGCACCCGACGTGATAATAAGATCCTCGTCACTTATTTTTCCTTCAAGTACCAATGACCATTTGGCAATTTCTTTCCGCAAGCTCGGACTTCCCTGTACCTGTCCATATTGATCACCATAATCATGCAGGTCATGAACCGACTCTATAATGCATCGATTGAGTTTCTGAATCGGAAGTAATGATGCACTCGGTAAACCCAGTGAAAAGCGTGTAATTTCCTTGTCTTCCAAGGAGTGGAAAACTTTATCGATCAATGCCGCGGGATCTTGTTTCTTTTCGTCGATTTTGAAGGTAGAAATGGAGGGAATCGCCATCCGACGAAGCCCAGACCGGCTAACGAAATAGCCTGATTTTGGACGTGATTCAATGAGCGATCGACTCTCTAGTTCCATATAGGCACTTTTTGCCGTATTTAAACTTACATTGTATAATTTCTGAGCGCTGCGGACAGAAGGCAAACGATCGCCATAGACCAAAGAACCATTTTTGATCTGGTTCTCGACAATATTGGCTATTTTTTTATATAACAGTTGCTGTTCCATCCTTATGCTAATTTACTGTTTCTGTTTTGATTTAACCAGTTATTATATCGGTGGATTCCTTTTCTGAGCGATTCTTCCGAACCAAATAGGTCCATCAACTGCTGTTCAAAGAAGGATTGCGCTTTGTCCATAAATACGATGGAAAGCGTATCCGAAATAGGACCCTCGTAGGTCATTTCGACCGACAGTAAATTCTTTTTGCAGAGTATTACAGATGAAAAGGCTTTTAATTGATTGCCTTGGTCGAGCACTAGGAAAGGCATGCTTATGCGTGCTGTATCTACCTGCTTTTTGTTTTGCATTTCTTTGATAAGCGCTAAATCAGAAAGTTCCACTTGTCTGATCAGATACGGTTGATGTGCAGTTGTCGCCATAAGAATAAATCTTTTTGCTAATTTAAGAAGGGTACAGGATGCTGTTTAGGTACAGAGTGCCGTTAAAATAGGGGTACAGAAAAAAATTAGGTTGTCCTTTGATTTTTGTAATTTCCATTTGAGATCTTTACATTATTCCCACTTTACCCGTAGTTACGATTGATCCGGATGTCATCTTTCTCATTTTTCTGCCGCCCTTGCTTTGCGAGGCTTCTTGGTCAGTTTTGTTTAGGGAGATGAAGAAATGGTGGCTTTCCATCTCCTAGTTACATTATTCGATAAATATTTTGGTGATTTCTTTAAGGCTTCGACTGATGAATTCTGGGGATCCCATCGTATTTAAGGCAGTATTTAATAGTATAAAAAGTTATATGATATTATAATTCACCAAAAGTAATGCTTTNNAAAGCATTACTTTTGGTGAATACAAAATGTACTATGATACAGCGATTAATCAAAAATAAGTTGGAGCAAGCACTTTTTAAGGGGAAAACTATCCTACTAATTGGTCCGCGGCAAGTAGGTAAAACTACCCTGATCAAAGAGATACTTTCTGGTGACGATTATTTATTTTTGGATGGGGATGATCCCTTGGTAAGGACTTATCTCAACAGTCCTAACACAAAAGAGATTGAAACAATTATTGGTCAAGCTAAAGTGGTATTTATTGATGAAGCACAGCGTATCGAAAATATTGGTTTAACAGCAAAAATTATACATGACCAATTTAAAGATGTACAGCTTATCCTCAGTGGATCCTCGGCGCTTGAGTTGAAAAACCATACACATGAGCCATTGACAGGACGTAAGAGAGAGTTCAATCTTTTCCCTATTTCTTATGCAGAATATGAGCATAGTACTGGCTTTCTTAATGCTGCAGGCGATCTGGAAACTAGACTGGTTTATGGATTTTATCCAGAATCGATTACTAGCCGCGGTGACGAACGGGAAGTACTCAATGAGATCTCTCAAAGTTATTTGTATCGGGATATTTTGACCTTAGCGAATATAAAAAAACCAGAAGTTCTCGAGAAGATCCTTCAAGCCTTAGCCTTTCAAATTGGATCCGAAGTGAGCTATAATGAAATTGCCCAGCTTACAGGAGTTGATAAAAACACTGTTGCCAATTATATTCATCTCTTGGAAATTTCTTACATTATATTCCCCTTGACTTCCTTTAGCCGAAACCTGCGTAATGAAATAAAGACAAATCGAAAAATATATTTTTATGACAACGGAATCCGCAATGCTGTGATACAAAACTTTAATCCAATCGAATTAAGGGATGATGTGGGGGCACTCTGGGAGAATTTTCTGATTTCAGAACGCTTAAAACACAACAGTTATAGCCGGCGCTTTGTCAATAAATACTTCTGGCGGACTAAACAGCAGCAAGAAATCGATTATGTAGAAGAAGTGGACGGCAAAATAACCGGTTATGAATTTAAATGGAACCCTAAGGCGAAAGCAAAAATACCGTCAAATTTTGTAGAAGCCTATAGCGCAGATGTTCAGGTAATCTCAAAGGATAATTTTAGAGCGTTTATTGGTCTTGAATAATCGTTGAAATAAGGGGGCTCAGGCTTCTATTTTTAATAATCTCTTCTATTCAACTTGTTCGACCAGCTGTTGGCTAGAAATCCTCTCAAAATAGCTTTCCATCTCTTGGTTACACCTTTCTATAAAAGTTTTTGTGCGTTTTTGCAATTCTATAACTGCTAATGGATCTCCTTTATAATTTGCATTGTGCGTAAATTGTTGTTGTGCTTCCGTTATGTTTTTAAAGGCCTTAAGCGGCTCTTCATGATCTAAGCAAAATGTGGCGTAGACATCAGGAACTATCAATTTGCAGAGTTGCATGAGGAAAGTGAGATTGACCCGTTGCGGTTTGTATTGAAGTACGCTATTGATTACACCGAGACAAGTCTGCTCCAACGCCTGCGATAGCATATAATATATGGCCTCGATGCTTATTGACGACCAGTCTTCCTCATAAGGTAAGTATAATGTACGCGCGTTATTATAGCGCGTCTTCCATTGTTGACGTACATATTCAAGATGTAACTGTGGAGTGGCGATGCTTTCCCGATCGATATTGGCTATGGATGGATTCTGAAACCAGATGTCGCCCACTTTGAGGAGCGACACAAAAAATGGATGCCCGTTTGAGAGCTGTTTGGTGAAAGCTTTCGTGTTTTCCGCGACCATTGTAAGTGATACATTTTTGGGAAGCATATCTGTTATGAGCTGCGTTAGATTATTGATCTCGGTGCTTAAAGTATCATAAGCGACCAAGATATAGTAAGCATGCGTGATGCAATCATTTTTTACCCTTTTCAGCGCATTATGATAGTTGTGATGATCAGAATCATAACCGAAACATACGACCAGCGCAGGAGTGCAATAGCGCTCTATAGCGTTTAAAATGAGGTCTCGATAATTAGCGTTACAATAACTTTGATTGTATATTTCATTGTTATTTTTGCAATTTTCAACTTCGAAGTTAGTGACTGCAGGCGAGTTAAGTTTTGACTTAATTTCTTTGAATAAAATATTCGAATAATCGTATATCCAGTTTAATGTATTGATAGCAATCTGATAGGCTGTTTCTAATACATCTTCATCGATAAGATAATCTTGATTATAGCGATAACCAATATAAGCTTCATCGATTTTAGCTAAGGCTTGCTTTTCTTCTTTGTTGTCGATTAGTATCGCCAGTTTAGAGTCAAAATTTTTAAGATAGCCCATACTACCTGTAAGCGAATGTGATTTTCGATCATCATTCAAAAGGATATGTTCTGCAGTTTTCAGGGATAGTTCGATGGCCTGATGTAGCATAAAGGCTGCGTGAGCATGGTTGTTACTATCCAAATAGTAAAAGTGTCCATCTATAAACGATCTGATTTTACTTTTTTCTTTGTCGATATATGATCTTGTTTTTTCGATAATCTCTGTAGCTGTATAATCCGGAAAGATCAGTGGGATTTCTTGCGCCGGATTTTGATAAACGCGGTTTTTAGGCTGGTAGATAAGATGAGTGCGAGCCTGTCCGAGATCCAGTTGTTTTTGTGCTTCGTGCGTAAGGCACACTTTGATATATAAGTCTGATGGGCGGTTTTTGACAATTTTGTTAATCAGGCTACTCGGATCCGAATGTCGCATTCCTTTATTTGATGCTATATTAATCTGTAGCATCTGAAACTTTTTATTATCGTGGTCAAAAGTCCAATGGTAGATTTCATCGACAGCAACGGCACGAAGGATTGCCTCAATAATAGGGTTAATATCGGTGTTCATAATATGGATTGAATAAATGGGCTTTATATTTCTGTTTCTAGAGGAGCTGTTTGTTTTTGATTGAGAGATTCTATCTCTTCAGAAAAAGCTGTTAAATAGGCGAGTTCTATTATTTTGATCATAGTCTGGTAAATTCGTGTACTGTAATCTGAATAGGCGCCGGTATATCGGTTTTTGGCGAGCCCATAGTTGATCCATTCAAACAAGATTTCATTCCACTCTTGCTGATCGTATAATTTAACTGTTGCCAATAGTGCTGACAAAGGATTGTCCAGTTCTTCATTTAAAACATAATAAAGCACGATCTCTTTATTCATGTGCCCAATCAAAACTGATTGGCATTCGGGCAATATCGAAAATGAATCGTCCATGCCGACTGGAAGAATAGGGGATTCCTCAGATTTATTGGATAACATTTCCAATAAGGCGTAAACGCAGGTATAGTTAAAGAGTAAATTTGCGCCAGAAAATTTACTGTTTTCGTGGTCCGCCGACCAGAATTCTTTTTCGTCGATGACCGTTTGGTACCAATATCGGATGTCTTCTCGCCAACCATTTAGATCGTCTCTATCAAAGAAATCTTTTAATGCTGAGATGGAATAAGGTTGGGAAGCAAGCCAGTCAGGCAATATGATGCATTTTTTGGTGTGAAGTATTTCGTCTTCCGTTTCGTCCAAAGATTGCTGGGTTTGGCACTGCTCATTTGCAATGTCTTCTTGATTTTCTATAACATTGTCGGGAAGTATTTTATTTTCATAGATCTTTCCGAGAGAAGCCACCAGACGCATTAAGAATTCTTTTACAGCAAGTATTGCATGGCCGTTATTGCCTAAAAAATCATTATACCTGTCTCCTAAACTTATCCATAAATCATCAAGAATGTCGTACCATTTTTGCAAAGACTGATAGGAAAAAAATCGACTAATGCTGTCTGCTGCTGTGTCAATATTACGTGCCGGTGAGTCTGTTGCTAATAGCTGACTCCAGTAGTCTGAAACACGTTTATTGAACTTCAACGGTTGTTCTATTGTTTTTAGTTTACATCTCCTAAAAATGACATACGCCAATTCTACCTGTTCAATTAATTTTTTGGTGAGATATCCGTTAGAGGAACGCGGTGGGCTCATCTTTGCGTTTGAAGCCGCGTTGATTAACATATTTAAGTCTGCTAACCAGTCCCGTATGGACGTTTCGCTTTCAAAGAACTCTATAAGATATTTCATCGGATCGTCGATGTGTTCTTGGGTTAAATAGCGAAAATGTTTCGCTTTTAGTTTCTTTTGCGTATTTTTCATCAGATTATATTTTTTTAGTTGATGAAACTGCTACTAGGGCAAATACTGATCCGTGCACTGATCTAAAGCCTTTTCGGTTTCATATTTAAGGTTTTTGATTAAATGTTGTGTTTATAATTATCAATGGTAAAGCTAATTTAAACACTAATTTTCGATTAAACAAATTTTATATTGATAATTATTGATTATGAGTTCTTTTTTAACGAGAATTAAAGTTATTGCAGATAGAGAAGGACTGAGTGTAACAGCCTTTGAAACTGCAGTAGGAGCGAGTAGGGGTGTATTTACACGTGCTTTAAGCAATAACACTGATGTGCAGGCAAAGTGGTTAGTGAGTATTGTTGAAAAATTTCCAGCGTACTCTTCGGAATGGTTATTAAAGGGTGAAGGTGAGATGTTAAAACCCGCTCTTGCTCAGGAGGAGGACGAGAGAGGCTATGTAACTAATGAAATAGATGGCATAACCAATGCAGTAGTCAATTCATTAAAACAGGTTATATCGTCACAAAATATCACTATTAAGTCTCAAGAAAAGACAATTATTTCGTTAGAGCGATTATTGTCGATACAAGAGCAAGAAATAAAATCTTTAAGGAACAAATAAAGCACAAACATTTTTTAAAAAAGGGGCAAAAGTGAATGTAAAGGAACGCGTGCTGCTGATCGCCGAAACCAAAGGCATCAGTAAAACCGAATTTTTCAGAGATGTGCAACTTTCCTATGCAAACTTTAAAGGAGGGCAGAAGAATACCGCACTTAGTTCGGATGCCATGATCGCTATATTGTCCAAACATCCCGATATTAGTCCCGCATGGTTGTTGATGGGCGAAGGAACCATGATGCGGAAGTATGAGAAAGTAGAGGTAAGTGCACCGCCTGTCGAAACAACTCCAGCCACAGCCGAGGGCCTCGGAATTTATAAGCAGTTGATCAATGCTTTAGAGCAAACGGTCAAAGCACAAGAAAAGACAATCCTCTCATTGGAAGGTCAGGTGAGTTTACTGCAACGCAAATAGTGACATCCGGTAGTTTATACATCTGATCGTTCCCTAGCTCAAAAAATACCTGATTCCGGTGATTTCATTGGCCCCTTTTTTGTTTAATTTGGTTATCGAAATGGTGTTTGTTTAACCAGCATCAATGAAGGCTGCAATTGCATTTGTAGAAAAGGTATTACCTGCTATTGATCGCAATGGAACGGCAACTAGTCATGCATTCAAAGAATTAATTTGTGTCAAAAAAAGGATTACTTATACTCTGCTTTTTTGTTAGTTGGTTTATCAATTACGCAGTAGCACAGCCAGCAGGTCAGCGACCAATGTATACCTCAACATGGGGGCACCTTTACCGTGAAGCAGGAAATAATAAAGATCTCTTGGGAGTTTTCCCGACTGAGGCACCTGTCTACCTGCTAGATTCCACCAATACACAGTATAAGGTGCAGGTGAGTAATGGCGATATTGGTTTTATAGACCGTCAGCCCCTGAAAAGCGCTATGTATGGAAAGAAGTCGGCCGGGGAGCCGCAGCAATATTTCTATCGCGGAACAACGGGTGCTCAATGCCCACATTTCTATATACAGGTCTCGCAATTGCGCGTGCGTAAGGCATCCAATACAACAAGTACCGCTGTGCGTAGGGCAGGTCTCAATGAAATGGTGTGCATCGATTATGTGCCGCTGTATACTGACGGATGGGTGTATATTGGTGACCACTTTCATCAGCGACCTGAATATATTCAGATGAAATATCTGGGTGCCCAACTCACCTACGAAAAGGTTTTAAAAGATTATTTGGACGTCAAAGGAAAGGATCAGGAAAAGGAGCTGGCGGCGGTAGGCCGTCTGCGGGAAATAGGCTGGACCAAGTATTCCAAATTGAAAGAAGCTCTTACTTATTGGAAGGAAACCTACACCAAAGCAGGAGTAGTGGATCCCAAAGTTGATATCGATTTTGAATTGGTCTTGGCCGATAAGTTTCACAATGAACTCCAGTCTGAAGTATATGCAAAGAAACTAAAAGCTTTAAACTTTCATTTCGAGTGGAAAGGCGTATCTTTATTTGACGGAAAGATCACAGATGCTCAAATGAAGCAACTGGCTTTGCAACGGGTTTCCGAAATCCCGGATATGCCCGAATGTGGGTGGGAGCCACAGTACTATTATAAAACACCCAATATGATCGTTGCCTTTGAAAAAAATAATAAAGGGCGAGTGGCGGGTAGTTTGTACCAGCTATTTTTTAGTGCTGGCGAAACCATTGTCATGGGGAGTGAGCGGATGGATGCTAATTATGCAGAAAAAGACTTTGTAGACCACTTTGGCGACCTGCTTTCGGCGAATTGGATCACTGATCCGCATGTATATTATATCCAGAACGGCGATGCTGGGCTATTTATCTTCAGATTTGCCGATGGGAAACTCGCCAGCTACGAATGTATGTTTTACTGTTAATATTCGAAAATAGCGTCGGGGGCACGTAAAGACCATTAAGTGTCTGAAAATGTCCTTCGTTTGTGTCCTTAGCAGGAGTTTTATTAAACAGGAGGAACGGGGATGCTCAGAAATAAGGCCCTTTGAAGGGAAATTAAAATTCCGCTTTCAAAGGGCCTTAGTATGTTGTTGAAAACTTAAATTACACTATTTGCATTTCAAAGAGTTGCGCAATATGGCCTTTCAGTTTTTCTTTCACATCTACCATGTCGACTTCTTTGCCAAGTTCCCGCTTTAATGACGTAACATCTTTATCGTCTATGCCACAAGGAATGATATTGCTAAAATAGTCAAGATCTGTATTGACATTGAAGGCAAAGCCATGCATGGTCACCCAGCGTGAAGCGCGTACTCCCATCGCACATATTTTGCGCGCTGTTGGCTTATCCGGTTCAATCCATACACCCGTAAACCCGGGATATCTTCCGGCTTCAATACCAAAATCAGCACAGGTCAATATGATCGCTTCTTCCAGTGTGCGCAGATAAAGGTGGATATCCGTAAAGAAGTTGTCAAGATCCAGAATCGGGTAGCCGACAATCTGCCCGGGGCCGTGATACGTAATGTCACCACCGCGGTTGATCTTATAGAATTTGGCCTCCTTCTCTTCGAGCCCTTTTTCATCTAATAGCAAGTATTCCTCGTGCCCGCTTTTCCCCAAGGTGTAAACATGCGGATGTGCTGTGAAGATCAAGTAATTTGGGGTAATGGTCGTTGTCGCATTGACCCTATTGTCGTGCTTGATATCCAATACTCCCTTAAAGATGGATTCTTGTCTGTCCCATGCTTCTTGGTAATCGACAAGACCCCAATCTTGAAACTGCACCTCTTTGTTCATTTCGTATTTTTTTAAACTGTGAATGGGCATAAGGCCCATTTACAGGATTGTTTGTCAAAATTAATACAATAAGTTATTGTATGGATAACGTTCATTGTGCATCTTCACAATGATATCGTACAGTTTTTGTTTGAACTCTTCGATATTCGTTTTATTTGTTGCTGATAGGAAGATTGCAGGATCTGCATTTTTTGCCATCCATGAATTACGGAAATCATCCAATGTGACCTCGATCTCTTCGCCATCATGCCCTTCTTCAACAGCCGGTTTGTAAAGATCAATCTTGTTAAATACCGTAATCACTGGTTTGTCCAATGCCTTAAGATCTTTCAATGTCTCATTTACTGCTTGGATATGGTCCTCAAAGTTGGGGTGTGAGATGTCGACTACATGGATCAGTACATCGGCTTCGCGAACTTCATCCAATGTCGATTTGAAACATTCCACCAAATGGTGCGGTAGTTTACGGATAAAGCCGACCGTATCTGAAAGCAGGAAGGGGAGGTTGTCGATCACAACTTTGCGTACTGTGGTGTCCAGTGTAGCAAAAAGTTTATTCTCGATCAGTACGTCAGACTTGGAGATCATATTCATAATCGTCGATTTTCCTACGTTGGTATAACCTACCAAAGCTACACGGATCATCTCACCACGGTTTTTCCGTTGCGTCTCGTTTTGCTTGTCGATTGCTTTTAGGCGTTCTTTGAACAAAGAAATTTTGTCCAGGATTATACGTCTATCGGTTTCAATCTGTGATTCACCCGGACCACGCATACCAATACCCCCCCGCTGACGTTCCAAGTGGGTCCACATACGGGTCAGACGTGGTAAAAGATATTGCAATTGGGCCAATTCTACTTGTGTCTTTGCCTGTGCAGTTTTGGCATGACGGGCAAAGATGTCCAAGATCAGATTGGAACGGTCCAGTATCTTGCGTTTGAGTTCTTTTTCAATATTGCGCAGCTGGGAAGGTGAAAGCTCGTCGTCGAAAACAACGATGTCAATTTCTTCAGCTTCAACATAAGCTTTTATTTCTTCCAGCTTTCCGCTGCCGACAAATGTGGCACGGTCTGGGAAACCCAACTTTTGTGTAAACATGCCTTTGGTCTCCCCACCGGCAGTCTGCACAAGAAATTCAAGTTCCTCCAAGTATTCCTTTGCTTTTGTTTCCGTTACGCTTGGGGTGATGACACTCACCAAGACGGCTGTTTCGGGCTTTATAGCTGTATCGTGTATTTTAAATCTGGCCATTTTGTACTATTAAGTCTTTTAAGTGAAATCGAAAGGTCATTGAGCAGTGCTCTGCAAACTATTTATTACCTAACTCTTGTTATTCATTCACTTTTTTAATTATTGTTCAATGAGCCCGAAAGCTCGATGTTTGTTTGAAAAGGTAAATTTAAGAATTTATGTATTTGTACACCACACAAGACTGATGCCGATTATGACATAATTCTCCATTAACCAATAAATTTCCTGTGATTTGCTTACCAGGGCAACTCAAAATATGTAAGCGTTCGGTCGCCATCTTTTGCCTAGTAAAAGAAGGGATATTTTCTATATCATGTTCATAATGATGCAAAAGTAAATAAATTTGGTTTTATATACAAAAAAGATAAGGTGCTTTTAGGAAGCCCTGCCCTGATGGATCAATTTTCCTAGCGAAAATGACATGCGGTTAAGAAATCTTGTCCCAGGCGATACCATCTGATTTTCTTGCGAGGAAGTTTCGGAGCAAATGATTTTTTTCGCTTTGGAGCATCGGGTCTTCTTTGAAGATTTCGATAACGGTATTTCGGCACTCGGTGAGCAGCGCTTGATCTGTGGCCAGATTTGCCATTTTGAGATCAAGAACACCCGACTGCTGTGTCCCGGATATATCGCCCGGCCCACGGAGCTGCAGATCCACTTCTGCAATTTCAAATCCATCGTTGGTACGCACCATGGTATCCAGTCTCAACCGTCCTTCTTTGCTCAGTTTATTCCCCGACATCAGGATACAGAAAGACTGTTCGGCACCACGGCCTACGCGGCCACGCAATTGGTGCAGCTGGGATAGCCCAAAACGTTCGGAATTTTCAATGACCATGACCGAAGCATTCGGGACATTGACCCCGACCTCAATAACGGTGGTAGCAACCATGATCTGCGTTTCGTGTTTGACAAAGCGCTGCATTTCAAAGTCTTTATCTTTTACGGGCATTTTGCCATGGACAATGCTGATCTTATACTGTGGTAGCGGAAATTCACGTTGCAAATTTTCTAGGCCTGCTTCTAAATATATCAGATCAAGTTTTTCGCTTTCCTTGATGAGCGGGTACACCACATAGACCTGCCTGCCTTTGGCAATCTCCTCACGCATAAAACCAAACATTCGTAAACGCGAACTTTCAAAAAAGTGGACAGTTTTGATTGGTTTACGTCCTGCTGGTAATTCGTCTATGACGGAAATGTCCAAGTCGCCGTACATGGTCATGGCTAGTGTCCGTGGGATTGGTGTCGCTGTCATAACCAGCATATGCGGTGGAATGACATTCTTGCGCCAGAGTTTTGCCCGCTGTTCTACACCAAAACGGTGCTGTTCGTCAATTACTACGAAGCCTAGGTTGTTGAATTTTACCTTATCCTCGATCAGGGCATGGGTGCCAATCAAAATATCCAGGCTACCATCCTCCAGGGCCTGGTGGATCAGACGACGTTCTTTCGTACTGGTGGAGCCAGTGAGAAGCTTTATCGTAACAATATCTTCGCCCACAAGATCTTTAAGTCCATGATAATGCTGGGTCGCCAGGATTTCTGTCGGAGCCATCATGCACGCCTGAAATCCATTGTCTACAGCGAGCAGCATGCTCATCAGGGCAACAACAGTTTTCCCGGACCCTACATCGCCCTGTACGAGGCGGTTCATCTGCGCGCCTGTGTTGGTATCCAGGCGAATTTCCTTCACAACGCGTTTCTGCGCTCCTGTTAAAGGAAATGGAAGGCGCTCGTTAAAGAACGTGTTGAATTTTTCACCGACTTTATTGAAGCGCTGGCCTCTAAACTTCTGGGTATTGAGCTGTTTATTGTTGAGCAACTTGAGCTGTATAAAGAATAGCTCTTCAAACTTGATGCGTTTAATCGCTTGGTTCAGCTCCTTTTGATCGCTTGGAAAATGTATGGATGCAAAAGCTTGTTGTCTGGAAATCAAACGATGCTTAATGATGACATCCTGAGGAAGCAATTCGTCAATACCACGGAATACGGTTTCCAGTGCAGTCTGCTGCAAGCGTTGGATCCCTTTGGTATCCAGATTGAACTTTTTGAGTTTTTCTGTCGACGAATACACCGGCTGCAAACTCATGTTGCCGATCTGTTTAACCTGCGGATTATATAAATCCATTTCGGGATGCGTAATGGAAAGCTGCCCATTGAATTCGCTCGGCTTGCCGTAAATAATATAGGCTGAGCCGACTTTTAATGATTTTTGGAGCCATGGGATGGACTGGAACCAGACCAGCTCCATGGAGCCCGTTTCGTCTTTGAAAGAACCGACAAGACGTTTCGTTCTTTTCTCGCCCACGAGTTGTAGCGAAACCAATCGCCCCAGTACCTGTGCCGCCATCATATCGGGATGAAGTTTCCGGATTTTATGAAACGCTGTACGGTCGATATAACGGAAAGGATATTGCGTCAGTAGATCACCAATGGTAAATACCTGTAACTCTTTCTTGAGCACATCTGCCTTTTGTGGACCTACACCTTTGAGGTATTCTATGGGGGTAATTAAACTTAATTCAGCCATTCTTCTTGAATGGCTAAATTACGAAAAATTTATGCGTTTATGGAGCCGTTTCTTGGGCTAGTGTGACTATTTTGAAGCAGATTCTTCATATTTAATGTCTGCTTTTCCTTCTTTACAGATCACGCCCAATGGTTTGCGATAAGGTATACAATTTATTTTGGGAGCCACCATTGGCTGGTATATCTCCATCAACCGGTTGTTGTCATTGATCATATTTTGCAAGGTTGTTTTGTCAACGGATTTGTGATAGGGAAGGTAACTTGTCCCACATACTGTCCGTATTTCCATCATTTCCCATTCTGTGGCGTCAGTACATGATTTTGGACTGGCAAAGGCAACGATTTTGCTGTACTTCTCATTGGAGAGCGACTCAAGTTCCTTTTCTGTTTTGTCCTTGTAGGGATTTTCTAAATGTGACTCCGATTTACAAACAACAAATAGCATGCAACATGCCAATAGGGTGGTAATACTCAAAATTGAGAGATTTTTCATAATCTTCTTCTTGGTTTTATTAATCAGACGGGTAATTCTTGGTCTTTGCTACAAAGGATTTCCATGAAGTTTTTGTCAAGAGAAATTTGATTTTGAACTCTATTGCGCATAATTTTCATTAGATTGTAGGTTTGAAACAACAATATGTTAGTAAAAATGTAGTTTTAAAACAACAAAATTTAGTTATTTTTGTAATATAGAAACGACAATATGGAAACTTTGATCAATTTTCAAGATATTCTTTTGCAGGGCATCAACAATGATTTCAGGAGATACCTTCATGAAAAAATTAACTGGAATCAACGGATGATAGGGATCAAAGGTGCACGTGGGGCAGGTAAGACGACGATTTTATTGCAGCATATGAAATATGATCTGGGCGCATTAAAAGATAAAAGTCTCTATATTACCGCTGATCATACCTGGTTTTACAACCATAGTTTATTAGATACCGCAATGGATTGGTATCAACAGGGGGGGCAACTCCTTCTGATTGATGAAGTACATAAGTATCCTAACTGGTCCAGGGAACTCAAAAATATTTATGATGGGATTCCCGGTATGCGCGTTATATTTTCGGCATCATCGGCTTTAGACATCTATCGTGGTCAAGCCGATTTAAGCAGGCGAGTGGTGAGCTATACATTGGCAGGACTTTCTTTTAGAGAATATCTCCAGTTCTCGGGAGTGGCCTCATTCTCTCCGATGACATTTGAAGACATTCAAAAGCAACATCGCGAGATCAGTGTGAATATTACTTCCTCCATAAGACCGCTGCCACTATTTGCAAAGTATCTGCGATCGGGTTATCTGCCTATATTTACCGAAGGTGAAAACGAATATTTGCCTAAACTAGAGCAAATTATAGATGCGGTCGTTGATATTGATCTTGCTTACATTGCATCTTACAATGCTGGTACGGCTGTGAAAGTAAAACGCTTATTAGCAGTAATAGCAGAATCCGCTCCTTTCAAGCCTAATATTTCCGCCTTAGCAGCCAAAATGGATATTTCCAGAGATCGCATATTAGAATACATCTATCAATTGAAGGACGCAGGACTCTTAAATGTTTTATCCGCACAAGGGAAAGGCGTATCGCGGCTACAAAAGCCGGACAAACTTTTCTTGGAAAATACCAACCTTTCTTATGCAATTCACCCAGATCCAAACCAAGGAAATCTACGGGAAACTTTTTTATTGAATCAATTGCTTCATGCAGGGCTGGAAGTATCCGAACCGCAGACTGGCGACTTTTTAGTCGAGCAGGTTCATATCGAAGTGGGCGGTAAAAATAAAGGTAGTCAGCAGGTTCGAAATGCGGATCGTTATCTGATTGCGGCAGATGGTATAGAAACAGGTTTTGGCGCAAAGATTCCGCTATGGTTATTCGGATTTTTATATTAGTATTCCCGCTGGATCATTGACCCGCTTCCCACATTGGGATCTTGCGTTGAACGGGACAGTAAAAATTATATAAAAACGGGGCTATTCAAAACTTGAATAGCCCCGTTTGAGAATTTATCCCGGATGATCTCTCGATTAGAAATTACCCTTATTTAAATCCCACCAAAGTCTGGTACCCCCGTTGTCAGGTCCGCCCAACAACGAGATTGCAGATTGTACTTCAGCTGCATTAGTGTTGTATTCATTTTGTGGGAACGGTAAGCGACGGATCTGTATTTTAGTATCGATCAGTCCACCGCTATTGTTGACCACAACTGGGAATAGACGTGGATATCCAGTACGGCGGAATTCACTCCAAGCTTCTTGTCCTTCCGGAAAGATCGCCAACCATTTTTGGGTGATAATACGTTCTAGTTTTTCCTCATTGCTTGCACCTTCGTTCCACTTGATGGTTAATGTACTTGGCGATTTAGCATTGTTTTCTTTATTGACTGGATCTTCATAGTCTGCGGCAGTACTTGTATTATCATTCAAATAGTTGCTCAACCCTGACGTTACACCCCATTGCGTGAAGGAAGTCTCCACTCCTTTCTCATAAAGTGATTGTGCTGTGCCCCCTGCATTGTTCCAGCCTCTTAAAGCCGCCTCGGCACGTAAGAAGTAGACTTCTGCTGCCGTCATTAGGACGGGAGCTGTGTTTGCAGTTAGTGTAGGTGTATTTCCTTCTGTATTGAGTGCAGAAAAATTTAGGTGTGTTTCCTTTTTTATATTGACTCCTCCTGCACGGATACCGATATACTTTCCTTTAGAGCCAAGGAGTAAAGTATCTGTTGATACTGGGGTAACGGGGGACATATATTTGGCGATCCTTGGATCTTTTAGTCCTACCATATAGGATGTGAGTGTTGCATTGATGCGCGTGTCAGTCCAATTTTTAGAAATGAACCAGAGGGGGTTGGTAAATGTGCCATTGGTTGGTACTGTAACTTTAAAATTCTCTGTGTTGTTTTCCAAAACGCCGCCATTGATAGGGTTTAATGCTATTTCAGCTTGTGTTTTTGCTAATTGCGGATTTACTTTTACAATGCGCATAGCAAGACGTAGCCGAAGTGAGTTAGCTAGTTTAAGCCAATTTTTAAATCGTGTCTGATTATCCATATTTGGATAAATCAAGTCAATTGCTTCAATTTTGTTAGTCATAGGACTCTGGGCATTGAATGATTTTAATGCTTCTACTGCCTGCTCTAGCTCAGTAAAGAATGCCGCATAAATATCAGATTGTTTATCATAAGGGGTAGTTTCCTCCGCTGATCCAACTTTGATGTATGGAATTGGCCCATATATATCAGTAACACGACTGGTGGCTTCTACTTTAAGGATTTTTGCGACCGCTCCAAGAGCAGGATACGTTTTATCCAGTCCGTTTTTTTGTAATTTGTCAATAGGATTAATTACACTGAGATAAAGAGCTTTATAAGCTTCCCCATTCCATTCACTTTTCATCGCGTAATTAAGGTTGCTTAGCTTAAAATCTGTGGCTGGCATCATGTATCCTGAAAAAACGTCTGCATTCAGGTTTTGTTGCAATTGAAAGGAATTGGGATCTCCACCGCCAGAGAAATTGTATATTGCCATCTGCGGCCTTTTAAACAATATCTCCAAGTCTTTTCCTCCAGCAGCTAGTTCCGCGTCGGTCAATCCGATATTATTTTTGTTGTAATCCTCAAAATTCTTGGTACAACCGCTTAAGGTACCTCCAATGAGTAACCCTGTAGCGATAAATTTGCTTATATTATTGAACGTATATTTCATGTGAGTATTCTTAAAAAGTTGCATTTAACGTAAGTCCGTAATTACGGGTTGCAGGCATCATAAAAATATCTATCCCGCTTAACGAATTGCCTGTTGACATGGCTACTTCTGGATCAAAAGGAGCCTTTTTGGAGATGTAGAAGAGATTTCTTCCTACGGCGTTGATACGAAGTTTTTTAAAGAAACTATCTTTAATATTAAAATTATAGCCAAAGGTTAATTCGCGTAATCTAACCACTGTTCCATCATAGATGTATTGGCTACTTGCAGGACTTATACCCCCTGTCTTACTATACCATGATTCGGCATCAATATTTGTGACAGGTGTTCCGTTTGATGTGGCACCGTTGATAGTTACTCCGCCATTTGCACGAGCATCTCCAGTTACTTTCGATACACCATTTCCGTCGAGCAAAGCTTGCGTTAATGACATTACTTGATAATCAAACTTACCGTCGATCAGAAAACTCAGGCTAAAATTCTTGTAGTTAAACGTATTGTTCCAACCCAGTTGCCAGATTGGATTCGAATTTCCTAATTTGACGTAATCCGAATTTATTTGAGGTGTTCCATCGCCATCCACGACAATCCGACCTTGGACATCACGAACAAAATCCTTTCCGTAGATGTCGCCGAAAGAACCACCAACTTGGAATTTTGAGGCATAGTTGCCGAAATTTCCAGCGCCTGTTAGTGCAAACTCTGTTACACGATCGTCTAATTTGATAATCTTGTTTTTATTGTAGGTGAAGTTTAGGCTGGTGTTCCAAGTGAAACTGTCATTTTTGATCGCATCAACTGAAACTAATGCCTCAACCCCTTGATTTTGGATATCTCCGGCATTAATTGCAAATTGATTATATAAAGATGCTTGATTGGCCGCAATTTTGAAAAACTGGTTCTTAGTATTCGTCTTGTAATAAGTTACATCCACATTCAAACGGTTGTTCCACATACGCCATTCGGTACCAAGTTCCAGTGAATGTGTTTTCTCCGGTTTTAATGTTCTAAGAAAAGCGATATCATTTAAGGTCAATACGGAGTAAGAACCCACGGTATTGGTCAATAACGTTGTATACGGAGGAAGGTCATTTCCTACAATTGCATAAGAACCTCTGATCTTTGCCAAGTTAATGAATTCAGGCAACTGTAATTTGTCATTTAACACAATTCCTAGTCCTACAGATGGATAAAAGAAAGATTTGGAGTCTGTAAACGCTAATGTGCTTGCCCAATCATTACGCGCTGTAAGATCGAGATAAAGCCATTGGTCATAAGATAGATTTGTACTTGCAAATATTGATTGTAACTGTCTGCGATTGTTAGACAAAGTGGACGGGGCTGGTGTTGTTGAGTTCTGAATAATAAACTGGTTTGGGTATTCTAAACCAACGGTCCCGCTTGAATAGTTAACACCCTCCGTTTTCCAATCCGTGATACTTGTACCAACCAATCCTGTAATTTGAAATTTGTCATTGATGTGAAAGTTCATGTTAGCGATCAAATCCCCGTATTGCTGTGTAATCGTTGTATTTGTATAATCATAATTACCGTTTGGTCTACCGAGGGGCGTTGGTGTGCCTGCATATACTTTGCGGTCCCATACTTCGCTTGTGCGGTCTAAACTCCCACGGGCTTGGACATTGATCCAAGGTGCAATCTGATATTTAGCGCTACCATTTAGTAGGAGACGATTCCGCGTTGAACGGGTTGGATTTCTATTGACTATCCACCATGGGTTTTGCTGTGTTGTTTCTACGTCACTTAAAGTGTACCAATTTTGATCGTATAGATTCCGGGAACTATTAAACGTTTCAAATTGTTTGTAGTCAGCGATATCTAGGTTGCGTGGTAATAGGTACAGCCCGATTAAAGGATTGAAGTAAAATCCAGAGGAAGGGGCGTTATCCAGTTTTTGTGTGATATAGTTTGCACTACCTTCTACTGTTAGTTTATCATCAAAGAATTTGGCACTTTCCTTTAAATTGAAATTGTGACGCATCAGGTCATTTTCTGGGAGAATACCTTTTGCAAGCGTATTTGCATAGGAGAAGTACGTTTGATTTTTTTCGTTACCTCCAGACAATGTCAATGAATTGGTGAAGTTGCTACCTGTGCGGAAAAATTCGCCAACATTGTCATAGTTAGCACCGTTGGTTTTGTCTCCCCAGCTTGATAAACTGGTTGTATTGCTTTTACCACCTGACCCTCGTCCGTATTGGCTTTGAAACTCAGGTAACGATACAGCCTGCTCTAGCTGCGCGCTTGATGAAAAATTGACAGTAGTACGGCCTTGTTTGCCAGATTTGGTTGTAATCAAAATAACACCATTGGCGGCTTGACTGCCATATAATGCAGCTGCTGAGGCTCCTTTTAATACAGAGATATTTTCTACATCTTCTGGGTTGATTAAAGCGATTGGATCTCCACCGTCACGATCACCCCCATAGATATTTCCAGGTTGTGAAGCTACTGTCTGGTTATTGATCGGAACCCCATCGACAACATAAAGTACCTGGTTGTTGCCAGAGGCCGACTTGTTACCACGCAAAATAACTTTCGCCGAGCCACCTGGTCCTGAAGAGCTGGAAGCAATATTAACGCCGGCTACTTTACCGTTTAAATTATTTGCCAAGTTGGTGCTTTTGACTTTGTTCAATTCGTCACCATTGACCTGTTGTGTTGAGTATGTTAATGATTTTTGTGCACGGCTAATACCTAGTGCGGTGACCACGACACTTTCCAACTGCTGTGTTTGTTCTTCTAAACTCACCGTTACTGTCGTTTCTCCAGGACCCAATGTTACCGTTTTATTTTCATAACCGACAGTACTGATGTTCAATATGCGATTTTTGTCATCTACATTGATCTGAAATGCGCCTTTTACATCTGTAGAACTTGCATTGGAAGTGCCCAGCACTTTAATTGTGGCGCCTGGAATAGGGGCTTTGGTTTTAGCGTCAACAACCGTTCCCTTTATCTGGTTGGTTTGCGCATGCAATAAGGATGATGAAAAAAGCATTGTCGGAACAATACCCAACACCCTCAAAGTAGAGTATAATTTGTTATTCATATAGTATATGTGTTATATTCAGTTTTTTATATACGTATTTTCATAACGGTGAAGTTCTAATGGAGCGGGCTAATTCCATTTAGCATTTTGGTTAGGGAAACAGTATTGAATATTGCTGGAGATTGAAGCAAGTGATTATTGTATAGTATTCAATACTCTAAATCGATGGGATTAGAGGCGTGTGATTCCTTTAATTAGATGCTAATTTACTACTGTTGATGGCAAATCAAAAATTTTAAGAAATAAAGTTGATACAAATGGTGTTATTTTTTATATAACTGTTTGTTTATTAGTTATGTACGTTTTTTTTCTTTTTTTGTTCTGTTCGAGGGTTGTATTATTTAAATTAGAGCCATTTACTGCTTTTTTAGTTTGAGATCCTTAACTGTTTTTAGATTTCCTTTCAGGCGGTCATTATTGAAGTAATAAATAGGATGTCGTCTATTGGAAAACTCTTTTTTTTCTGAATTTTTGAGCCTTTTTTGGGTACTACTGTTAATAATTGAATTTATAGCAGGGTCTGCCAGAGAACCAAAATCAGCTTCGATATTATCTATCACAGTTCGGTCGGCGGGTATACCTTTAAAATAATGACCTTCATTTTTCGAATTTAAAAGTTGGTACGTACTCAGGTAAAGGTCAAATTGCTTTACTTTAATTGGGAAAAAGCCGATTGGTTTACCATAAGTCTGCACCTTTTCTTGGCCCGTTCTTGATACACCTATAATTTGCACATCCAGATATGGTTTAAAAATATTAATTAACAGCTCACTCGCTGATGCGGTGATGTCACTAACGATAAAATAGATTTTTTTAAGACCATGCAAGCCTGATTCTTTGCTGAAATAGTTGGTATTGGCTCCTTCTGTATAATCTAAGTCATGCAGGGTAATCAGTCTACCATTCTCATAAGTAGCATTTCCATTTTGATCTAGAACGTATTGGGACTTTAAAATGTCAGCGTTCCCCATTTGCATTAGATCGTTATAACGTTCGGAATACATAATTTTCTTGTCCACTGACAAGGGGGCAATCAAGTTCGCGAAAAAATTAACACTAGTTTGAAAGCCTCCCTGATTGTATCTCAGATCGACAATCAATTCTGAGACATTGGATTGTTTGAATGTTAAAAATGCGGGTTCTAGAACCTTTTTGGTATTTTCCTCAGAAGTAAAACTGTTATAGGCTAAATATCCGATTTTAGTTTTGTTTCTGTCTAATACTAACTTTTTGATAATAGGATTTTCTTCATATATAGCTGCATTTAATCGGACTTCTCTTCTTCCTAGATTTAGATCAAGTATTTCAAATTTGATAAAGGATAGATTAAGTGCAATTTCCCATTGTTTGATAAAGGACTTTTCTGAAATGACCTTCTCTCCATTTATAGTCATAATTTGCATTCCCCTGGTTAACCCTGCTTTCCCTGCAGGTGAATTGGGATCTACATAAATAAGTCTAACATTATTATTTTCAACGGCAACAGAAATACCAAAGGGATTTGATAGGGTATAATCCTTTGCTATGTTTTCATCGCTAGAAGTCATCGGTTGAACTATCGAAGAGTATTTTGGCAATTTTGGACTGAAAGGATTGTACTCATAAAGTTCATTTGTTGTTGGATCTTTTGCATAACGTGTTAATTGAAAAATTTCATTTTCATAGAGGTTGATTTCATTTGTTTGTGCATAAAAAAATGCTTTGGGATTGAAACGATCAATTGCGGGCAATTGATCGTTCCATAAATATACTTGTTGAGCAATGAGATAGATGGAATCTAACTTCTCTACTATTTTGCGCTGATTGGATGAAATGTCATAAATAGGAATGTCTTTTTTATTGCAAGAGTACAATAAAATTACTATTACACTAGTCACAAAAATATTAATCGACTTAGCTTTCATTCTTTGTTGCTCCTAATCTAGTTTTAATATTCTATAGGTCATTAAACTCTAACTTTTCAAATTTTTTATAATCGTTAAATAATTCCGGTAAAACATGATAATAATTGGCATTCGGCTTTAATTTGAATGTGTTGTTTTGAATAAGTATCTCTCGCGATTTAGGATATCCTGTGAAATTATCCGCTTCTTGATAATAATGTTTTTCTGAAAGAGCATCCTCTATTTTAGCTTCGAAACCATAATTTTTAAAAAACGTATTTTTTGGTATTGTATATTCACCGTTTCCGTAAAGTCGACCAAAGTAATTTCCTTGAGATTTTGTGTGTTTAATGATATCATATTTAAACTCTAAAAAGTTTGGTACAGTTAATCTTATCGTAGCGCCCGGATCTTGATAACATGCTAAATAGGCTTCGGCTCTACATGATAATTGAGTGCTCAAATTCACGCTAGGATGGGAGTTTCCCTGATATAGTCCTGGTTTTTTTACTTCCTGTTTAAAGTTTCTGTACTCAATCCTTAAATATGGCTTATCAAAAGGTCCATAATTAATTTGAAATGGTGCTGCGAAAAGTTCATTGCCTTCTTTTAGCAGCGCTAACTGAAATGCAATTGGCACACCGGGGTTTTCTTTTGAATAGGTACTATTGGCAGTCAAGGTCTGAATAAATCCTGCCAGCCCCTGGATTTTTTCCGCTGGGGATGAGTCCGATCCGACACCTGTATATTTGACTTTAATGGAAGCTTCGTTGATTATTTTCTTCTCTTCTTCGGTCATATCTCTGCCGAGCCCAATAATGCCTTTAAGGATATCAATCTGTTTATAGACGGCCTTGTATAATTTTTCGCTGCTATATCCAGATTCAATCACCATGATTCCCATTCTGCCATAAGTTACACTTTTGACAAAAAGAGGGGTCACACCGCCTGTAATTTTCTGCATATCTAACCCTCTAGGATCGAATAATTTATCATACCCATTGTAGTCCTCGACATCTATAGTGAAATTTTCCTGTGCAAACCGGATCTTCATAGCCGATTTTGAGGCAATCATATGATTCTCGCCTTGTTTTATTGTCTTCGTGTCGACTAAGAATGCATCTATTTTTTTATTAAAACCATATAGCGTCTTTAATTCTTCATAGACGCGAAAAGTATCTCTATCCACGTCCAATTTGGCGGCGCCGATATCATCGGGATATAAGCGCTCTAAATCATTCAAAGCTGCATTAAATAGTGCTCTTTCTGCAATGGGCCTGGGTAAGTTTGTATAAGCAACTTTATCTGGCGAAATAGGCATAGATGTAGATATAGTGACTGGACGAATATGATCTGAGATTCCAAGTAACATTTTGGGATCAAAATTCGGACCATCTACACTTCTACCATCAATAATTGAACCCGGATAGATAATCTTGCTCATCTCTGGTTCCACAATGGTAAACATCTGTGCCTTATATTTCTGATACAGGAAGATCTGAGAACCTTTCACGTCTATCGTGTCAGGTTCCCTTTCTACCCAAGCACGTTTGCCACCACTCCTAGATGGGTTGTCGGTGCTGCTTTTTTTTACGAATCCATGGGTATCGATCGGTTTGGGAAATGCATTCGTGTTTATGGTGAACGGATCTAATCTTGGATCTTTCAATGCCTTCAAGCTATCGTCAAGTGTAGTTTTGTGAACATCAAAATGATCTTTTGAACATCCCCAAACAACTAAAAGCAGGCAGAAGTAATATAATATATTTTGGGTTTTTTGGATATTTCTTTTTTTATAACTTTTTAGTGTTTTATTCATTTTAATTTTCATTTTTTTAAGTCGCGAGCTAAACTACTTGGACATTATGAATTCTAGATAATTAATAGCGCTGAATATTGAAAACAGTTTTAAACCTAGAATTGTCTTTTAGGTACTTGGCAGTATAGGAGATCGGTACACCTGGATCACTGGCTGTAAACGTTCCCACGTTTTCTGATATAAAATTTGAGAGGTTCTCCGGATCAGGATCCAACAATAACTGAACTGTATTACTCCCTATTTTGCTCCCTAATAAATAAATTGTTATTCTACTGCCAGCGAACAGCGATTTTTCTTCTTGTGTGTATGATTCTGTCGTTTTTTTCAAAATTTTCTTAACGACTTTTTCGAAGACACTTTTCATATCATTACCGAGCTTATTGGATTCCAGTACTAGTAAACCAAAGCGACCATAAGTAACCGAATTGATATAGACTGGAGAAAAACCATTAAATAAATTGGGCGGAATTGATTTAATATCAATAAGTTCTCCCTCTACTGGATCAGACATATCAAAGGTGAAATTTTTGACAGTATAGCTGGCAACATATTTCGAAAAATATCTGGTTGAATTAGAGCTTTCGTTAAATGAAGTGTTTGTCGAAGAAAATAATTTTTTCTCATTTACATTATAGCCAAATGCAAGCTTGACTTCTTCATATTTATTGAATCCCGCAAAGTATTGAGTAAAATCAACAATGGTCTCGCCGGAAAAGTCCGGTGCCATCAAAGCGTCTCTTAAAAACATCCTGCTATTCGCTAGACTTGCAGTTGGTATTGTTCCAAATGATTTGCTTGATGGGAATGAAAGTTGCACACTGATTGGCGCTCTATCATAGCCGAAAAGAGTTTCAAATTTATCAGTTGCTATCGAGGATGCTTTTAAAATGGCCCCCGGATAGATGTAACTCGAGTTTGATGGGGTTACTATCATTTCGTCAGACTCATAATATGAAACGGTCCCGACTCCCGATGCGGTTGTTGTGTCCCGTAGATGGGTCAAAACAGCTTTTTTACTTTTGCCAGATAAGGATTCTGCTTCAAGTTTCTTGTTTTCAACAATAACCGGTGCGATAGGCTCGATTTTTAAATCTTTAAAATAATTTGATAGTAAATTTTTTTTACTCTTTTCCATATCGGCGCTCTTTTGATAGGGAGTGTCCTTTTTACATCCGATTATTACTAGAAAGAATAAGATGGATAGAATATACAGTTTTCTTCTCATGACCATTGTTGATTATTATAGGAAATTAATATGTAATATTCAGTTGAAACTTATTCCTGAAAGTTCCAAAATCACGTAAATAGTTCAATGAATAATACAAAATAGCTCCCGGATTTTCTGGTGTAAAGTTTCCATTTTGGGCAATTACCTTTGCAAATCCCGCTAGACCTCCTGTTACTGCCTCAACGGTGCTTTTTCCATCTACTCCGACTATATAAACCTTTATTCTTGCATTTTGGATGATTGCTTTTTGTTCCTTGGTAAGTCGTAAATTAAGTTCTGCATAAAATTTATCACCCAATTTTTCCGTAGCGGATAAACCTAACATTTCGGCTGAAAGGTTGAAAGCTACGTTCAATGTTTGTTTTACCATTGAATAAGATGAATCAGACTCCATGATGAATATTCCCTTGCGCCCATAGGTTACTGAACTTACAATTAACGGTTCGTATGGTCCAATTGTTTTAATATCAAAGCTTTCCTTTAAAAAAGGTTCATATATAGGTGGTTCTATATTAACAGAAAAGTTTTCTTGCGTAAATTCCGCGCGCACTTTTGTCTTGAAACTGGACTTGCTAAGTGTATCCAAATAGTCAATTTTCAATATTTTTCCTAAATCCAAATTTGCACCAAATGATTTTTTCAGCTCCTCAGTCTTCTGAAATTGGCTCTGTTCATAGGTAAACGATTGAATTTGGATACCGGAACCCGCTTTTAGCGCATTTCTCAAATATTCATTCTCTACTCTTTTTGATGGTAAGGTAGTTCTATAAATACTGTCAGTAGGGAAGTTTACATATATAGTGATTGGATTACGATGTTGTGGAGAAATAAAGACCGTTTTAACATTGTCAACATTAATTGCATCCTCTCCTTTAATAATAGCTCCAAGGTATAATTGTCTTCTGGTTTCGTCTAGGACAGCTGGTATTTCGGTAGATTCATAAAAATCAGTTTTCCCTTTTCCGTTAGCCCATGTACTGTCCCTTAGAAAGGTCATGGAGTTTTGCTTTGTTTTGTTGAACAGCCCTTGTATTCCATTCTTTTCAAAATTGGATAAGTTAAATATTGTAGGTTCAAAGGTGTACTTTTTGAAACCTTTGGCTTGGGTGTTGATTTCTTTTTCCTCATTTGGTACCAAATCTTTTACTTTGGAACACGATGTGGCCAGTAAGCCGATCAATGTTACCGGTAGGATAATACTTTTAATAGTTTTCACGTGTTTTTTTTTATAAAATTAAGCGGCAAAGTTATTAAATTATATTAATTTACTTTTCCTTAAACATATTACTACACATTTGTGTATTGCTATTATCAATACTTATTTGAATTTATGATAATTTATATCAACAGTGCAGCCTTCAAAACGAATTAGAAATATTCTATGTTTAATAATAGATGGAGAAAAATTTAGCAATAAGCGGATTTTTATCCAATCAATTGCAAAATGATTAACTTGTATGTTAATAGCAACAAATACTACTCATTATTGCGGCAAAAAAAGAGTGAGGTAATGGTTTTTCTTGCTGCTTTTGATCCGGTAGGACAAAAAGGGGACCAAGGCGATGTTTAATGTTTAAAATTTAACTCATTAGTCTTATCGTTTGAATAAGCTACACACTTTAATATCACCGGTGCATCCGGATTTGTTGGATTTAAATACGGGGGCAAAGATCAGTCTCTTAGCAATACAATGAGCTAGGTAGCGAATAATCATTTCAGAGAAGTCAAGATGTGCCTATGTAAAAGGGGGAGATAGAAACATGCGTTTGCATGCTTTTAAAGATTAGGTGAGTTTACTAACAATAGGTGGGGATGCATCCTAAAGGACAAATATAGTTCTTTTTTGATATATTATAACGACAGTAGTAAAGGCCCTTGAAAATTTTAATTTTTAATTTATCATTTTAATCAAATTTATAGTACACTAAATATCAATATACTTGGTAAGGGAGCTCTTGTGGTATCATTAGAAGGGTATGATTGATGAGGATTGATCAGCGCCCTAGATGGCCGTTGGTAAATAGAAAAGTTGGCAATAAAAGCTTGCACCAGAGAAGTTCTGTTCTTTTAAAATTACTATACTAATTTTAGATTTTTCAGTTTTATGAGATATTTGCAATGCACAGCTATGCTGGAGTGTCGGTACAAGACAGGTACATAAAATCGGGTGCTTGAGGCCTTGATCGTACAGAAAAAGTATACTCTTAAAGTACTGTGATAAAACTAACAACCTTTTTTAAAATCAATTATGAAGTGGAAACTGATTTCACATACATGAATTATGTTAACGTTAAAAATCAGGTATTCTTAAATGTTTATTTACAGAGAAATTGTAAAGAATATTGTTAATTTTTACTATGCCTGTATAGTTTAATTAATTCATTTTACTCTTTCGCAAATTACTAATGTTGAAAATAGCTATCGCAATCAATATTATACCATAAGCTACATACTTAATGAATGGGACAGGTTCTTGAAAATAGGTCGCTGCCAAAGTAAATGCGATCAGCGGATTAATATACAAAAGAACACCAGTCGTGGTGGATGAAATGCCGATGAGGGCATACATGCTCAAAAAAAGAGGGATGATCGTAAACAGAGATGCGATGAGCACTATGGTGCCCCAAAACACGGGCTCATTAGGGATGGTGTGATGATTATAGATCAGTTTGGGTATCACAAACAATGCACATATACTGAGTTGAAGGACCAATTGATTGAGCTTGTCAAAGCCTGTCGATACCCGTTGCACGATCAGATAAAACGCGTAACAGGATGCGATAGTAATCGCCCATAGGACATCATTCAATGAACCTCTTGCCAGTAGGCATACGCTGCTGAAAGCGATGAAAAGTGCAATTTTTTGCCATCCAGTCAATTTTTCCTTGAGCATGAGATAGGCTCCTGCCGCGGTAATTAGGGGGCAGGTCAGATAGGCCAATGCGGCGGATTGAATGCTCACATGGTTGACAGCATAGATGTAAGTAAACCAGTTCCCAAAAATCAGCGCGGAGGCTACAAGCATAAGGCCCGTTTGAATGAGCTTGTCTGCCCGTGACAGAAGCCCAAATTTGCGAATATCAGCTGCTAGCATTTTTCTCCGAAAAAGAAGCAAGTATACCCATAAGACCAACAGGGCGGTGATAATTCTAAAATAAAGGATATCTTCGGCAGGATAGCCACGTATCCACCTTACAGGTATAGACATAAATCCCCAAATAAAGGGAGCCAAAAAAGCCGCGAAAAGATATTTTCCGCGGCTTGCTGTTTCGTTGCTATTTTCCACGGATTAATCTTTCCACGCAATGACTGAAATCTCGACATTTACATGCTTCGGCAATGTTTTTACCGCAACACACTCCCGGGCTGGCTGGGCTTCTTTAAAATATTCAGCATAGACTTCATTGACTAAAGCAAAATTTTCCATATCACTTAGGAAAATGGATGCTTTGACAACATCTTCAAAAGTATATCCAGCATTTGTCAGGATAGCTTCGATATTTTTCAGCACCTGATGCGCCTCGTCTTTTATACCAGATGCAATTAACTCCATTGTTTCGGGAACCAGTGGGATTTGCCCAGAGACATATAATGTATTGCCAGCTTTAATCGCCTGGTTATAGGGGCCTATTGCAGCCGGAGCTTTGTCCGTATTGAAGATTTCTTTTTTTGACATGAATTACAGTGTTTAGGAAGTAAAAAATATTTTGTAGATCAGTCCCAATAAAAAGACAATAATGGCCGTTGCATTAATAATATGCATGGCTTTTATATTCCCATTCGTCGGGCGTTCTGCATTGCGCTTTCTAAATAAGTACATGGAACTAAGTTACAACAGTAAATTAGAAAGTTAAAATGAAAAGATCAAAAACTTTGAGCGTACATTTATCGACTGTGAAACAAATCGTTTACAAGGGACAGTATATTTTCGAATTTTGGTAAATTGGTAAACGAAATAAAAATCTATGAATAAGCTAGCGTTAATTGGAGGTAAGATATATACTGGTGAGGCGATCTTTGAAGAAAAAGCATTACTGATTAATGAAGGTAAAATTGCCGCAATTGTTGATAAGCATGATGTGCCTACGGATTACACCAGTTATCCAGTCAATGGGTGTAATATTTGTGCAGGACTGATCGATCTGCAACTGTATGGCGACGGATCGGACTTGTATTCCGCCGAGCGTAGTGTAGCCTCTTTGGAACGCATCGCCGAGGGCTTGGTCGGTAAAGGCACGACTTCTTTTATGATGACCCTGGCGACCAATACCATACCCGTCTTTAAGGATGCCATTCGCGTGGCAGAAGGCTTCCGGCACGATGCATTTTTAGGGTTACATCTAGAAGGTCCCTTTTTGAATCCTAAAAAACGAGGTGCGCATCCTGCGGAATTAATCATCGAGCCTACAAAGGAAAAGATTGACGAGCTCTTGGCGGGAAATCAGGTTGTCAAGATGATGACCATAGCACCCGAATGTATATCAGACGATTTGTTACAGCATTTACAGGGTTATAATTTGCTGCTCAGTGCTGGGCATAGTGATGCTACATTTGAAGAAGGAACGCGCGGCTATGATCTTGGGATCCCAACAAGTACCCATCTATTTAACGCCATGTCGCCTTTGCACCATCGCGAAGTTGGGTTGGTTGGCGCGATTTTTAACCATTCGACAGCGCGGGCAAGTATTATTGTCGACGGGCATCACGTCAGCTTTGAAGCTGTGAAAATTGCGAAACGTCAGATGGGAATGCGTCTGTTTATGATTACCGATGCTGTAGCCGCTTGCGATAAAGATATCTATCAGCATGTACTGAATGATGGCTATTACTCGCTGCCGGACGGAACCATTTCGGGGGCGGCAATCTCCTTATTTGAGGGCGTGAAAAATGCGGTGCAAAAGGTGGGCATACCACTCTATGAAGCGATCCGAATGGCGACGGTGTATCCGGCAAACCTGCTAAAGCGAGCGGATATCGGAAATCTAAATGCAGGAAGCATAGCGAATGTCATTGTCTTTAATGACGATTTTCAGCTGGAACAGGTGATCTTTAAAGGCGAGTTAAAGCGCTGATCCATTTCGCAGAAGATTGGCCCATTGTCCAAGATTGACTAATATTATATGTATCTTCGTTCGTTATTTTGAAAAAACACTATTCTATAGATTGATGAAACGTTCCCTATTATTTTTAGCGACAGCACTTTTTGTTTTATCTTCTTGTTCATCCAAGAAAAATAAGAAACACGAGCCTGTCAATACCACAACGACCAATGTCGAAATTGTAAAAAAGGATCCTCCCACATTACCTAAGCGCGAACGGGTGAAAAATACAGTTGAGACAAAAGCGCAGCCAGTTGCAGAGAAAAAGAAGGACATTGTCGTCAATCTCCCAGCTTTACCCCGTGAGTTTCGTGCAGCCTGGGTGGCCTCTGTTGCCAATATCAATTGGCCGAGCAAAAATAACCTGAGTACAGCAGAGCAGCAACAGGAAGCTATAGGTATTTTAGATTTCTTGAAAAATAATAATTTTAATGCAGTAATTTTTCAGGTGCGTCCATCAGCAGATGCATTTTATAAAAGTGATCTTGAGCCTTGGTCATATTTTTTGACGGGAACAGAAGGGCAGGCACCATCCCCTTATTATGATCCCCTAGATTTTTGGGTAGAACAGGCACATAAAAGAGGGATCGAGCTTCACGTTTGGTTAAACCCTTACCGTGCACATCATACTGCTGGCGGTGCTGTTACGTCTGCTTCTATGGCACGTAAAATGCCCGAATCTGTTGTCAAACTCAAACAAGGGTATTACTGGTTTGATCCATCCAAACAATCTACGCAGGACCATGCTGCTCGCGTGGTAATGGATATTGTCAAACGTTATGATATCGATGGCGTACATTTTGACGATTACTTCTATCCTTATGCTGAATATAATGGTGGCCAGGATTTTCCTGATTTGGACAGTTACAATGAATACAAACGTAATGGTGGTACGCTTTCCCGAGGTGACTTCCGGAGAAATAGTGTAAACACCTTTATCGAGCGTATTTATAAAGATATTAAAAAGGAAAAGAATTTTGTCAAATTTGGGATCAGCCCGTTCGGCATCTGGAAACCTGGTTATCCGGCAGGGATCCAGGGATCGAGTCAGTATGATATGCTTTATGCGGATGCTAAATTATGGTTGAACAAAGGTTGGATCGACTATTTTGCTCCCCAATTGTATTGGCCGATACAACCCGCTAAGCAGAGTTATACCGCGCTGTTAAAATGGTGGGAAAGTGAAAATACCTTGGGACGCCACCTTTGGCCGGGTATCAATACAGTGGGCAGGCGCGGGACAGAATATGTTCAAGAAATTGTTAATCAAGTAGAGGCTGCACGGACACTATTGCCTGATAATCGGGAGGGTGTAATCCACTGGAGTTTGGCAGGGCTGACCAAAAACCCGGCCATGACACAGGCTTTGGTTAATGGACCCTACCAGGTGAAAGCGCTGGTGCCAACAAGTCCCTGGTTAAATGCAAATCCACTTTTGAAACCATCCTTGTTACTAACGCCGCAAGGTGGAAATATTTTTGCGAAGTGGCAGCATCAGCAAATTGATCAGGTTGCAAAATGGGTATTGTATCTCAACTATGGGGGGGTATGGCAATACGAGATTTTGGATACTGGAGTCACGAGTAAAGAGATCCCAATGACATCGAACAACAAAAAGCTTCAGTATGTTGCGGTAAAAGCTGTCGATCGTCTGAGTAATGAAGGACCGTATGCTGCTGAGCATATAAAATAAGTGGTTTCCAGACCATCAGGATTAAAGAAAAGGGATATCTGTATTACGGATATCCCTTTTTTGAGAAATTAACTATCCCCAACCGTGTTTACCAAGTTGTCAATGTTTTGCTTTGAATTGTAACCGATCCGATGTACATTTATAGGTATGGAGGAAATCTATAAAACAGTAAGCGATTCTGTGATTCGGATGTCACAGCTGATGTTGCCATCCAATGCTAATTTTGGCGGTAAAATTCACGGGGGCTATATTTTGTCCTTGATGGATCAGATCTCATTTGCTGTTGCTCCCAAATTTTCAGCGCATTATTGTGTGACGGCTTCGGTTGGCAAAGTGGATTTTTTGAAGCCTATTGAAGTGGGCGAACTCGTTACCTTGATCGCTTCGGTAAATTACGTGGGCAACTCATCTATGGAAGGCGGTATTCGAGTAGAAGCGATGAACATTCAGACGGGCGAAACCAAACATTGTAATTCCTCCTACTTTACGATGGTGGCCAAAGATGAAACAGGGAGGCCAGCCCGCGTACCGAGGTTAATACTGGAGACTGAAAAAGACATATTTTTGTTCTACCGCTGTGTGGTGAAGATGGAAGTTGACAAAGAAAGAGATCGTGCCATTCACGACATGGAAACAGACTCTGCCGAGCAGCAAGCTTATATTCAGAAACACTTTGATGTACAGATCAATCTTGCTCCGTAGCAGATTGAAGGCTTCACTACCATTCGACAGTACCTAGATATTTGCTGTCTGTACATTCGTCGCTTCCATCTGATTTATGGAAGAACACATAGATGTGGTAGGTGCCAATATGCTCTTGTCTTAGAAGTTTTACCGTTTGTTTTTGTTGGACAAGCGTATTCATGCCCTCATTGGCAAATGCAAGTTCTTCTGGGCCAGATAGAATCAGTCGACAGCTGCTTGCATTGAGGCCAGAAGCTACACTTAGCTTTGTGTCATAATCCCAGAAGAGGGTGAATGTTTCTGTCTCTTTATCTATCTCAAATCTATAGGAGGTAATCGGATTAAGGATTCCTTTACTAATACGGAAGTTTTCATAGTTGATGGCATAGCCCGTTGCGGTTTTTTCTATAGCATTATTAAGATTATAGGACATGGCGTTGCTATAAGCCTTTTTATTGGGGTTATAGTTTTTAAATCCGATCCGTAACAAATAGAGCATTGAGGAGCTGAATTTTTGGATGAGAGAAAACCTTAAACGCGACTGGATTTGATTCACAGTAGGCTTTTTTGTGCTTTTCTTTGGTAAGCCCCTTGCATAGGTTTTGTTTCCATTTGTAACAAAAACTATTGATCCTGCTTTCCCCGAAAGTGTGCCGTTGGCACCGTTTTTAATGACTGCCATAATCGATATCAATTAGTGTTTATTTTTCCCTTAAGTTAACAAATTAATACGTATTTGTCAATATCAAGTTCGGCCTTCTCTCGTTATTTTTACGTAACTAGATCGGTACTTGCTCGGTGTTTCTTCGGTTGTAACCGAAGAAACACCGAGCAAGTACCGAGGAAGTACCGAACAAGCACCGAAGGATCTCCGAAAATGGTATCTATTTGTTAACGTAAATTGTGGTAGACAGGGGCAGCCTGCGTAAGCGCGCTGGTATTTATTGGATGATGCATGTATTGGTGATTTTTTATATTTATGCCTATATTTTTACCATCAAATAATGTAAAACAGGTTCTATGGGCACTTTTAATAAAGATTTTAGATGTTTTTAAGAGATGTTTTGCTTTTATTTTGCTAAGCTGTGCGGTTTTGTATCTATTTTGAGGTGGAATGCCAGTTTTTTTGCTGTTAAATTGTGCGTTAATGTGTTTGTTGTCATTTCTTTTTTAAATAATTGCGCATAAACTTGCATAAATACGATGCTTTTCATAGTATTGTGTAGCAATTGAAAAAACCGTGGACTGGAATCTCCTGTCGCGGGCAATTATTAACAACTAACTAAAAACCATGAATAAAAAATTTCTCTTATTCTGTTCAGGGGTGATGATCTCCACTAGCTTGTGGGCGCAGACCAAAACTGTAACGGGTAAAGTGACGAATGCTTCTGATGGAGGTAACATGGCCAATGTCACCGTGAGTATCAAAGGTAAAGCTGTCAGTACACAAACGAAGCCCGATGGCAGTTTTACGATCAGTGCAGAGCCAGGTGATATTTTGATTTTTAGAGCAGTAGGTTCTCAAGAAAGGCAACAATTAGTTGGCACAAATGCGACGATCAATGTTGCACTTTCTGGTAGCGAGGAAGCTCTCGAAGAAGTTGTTGTGACGGCAATGGGAATCAAGAAGGAAAAAAAGGCGCTAGGGTATGCTGTCCAAGATATTAAATCGGATGAGTTGATGAAGAATAAAAATCCGAATGTGATCAATTCATTAAATGGCAAGATTGCTGGTGTGAATGTGACAAATTCGGGAGGAGCGCCAGGAGCATCTGCTTCCATCGTTATTCGTGGCGGTACATCCCTCGAACGGGATAATCAACCCTTATTTGTTATCGATGGTATGCCAATGGATAATTCCACTGGGCAAGGTGATAATTCCGCCTTTGATGGTAATACGAATATTTCCACCACGAATGGTAATCGTGCGTTGGATTTAAATCCGGAGGATATTGAATCTATATCGGTTTTGAAAGGGCCTGCAGCTGCGGCACTGTATGGCTTGCGGGCAGCAGCGGGTGCTATTGTCGTAACGACCAAAAAGGGGAAAGATGGGGCTACTTCGATAGGAATAAACTCACGCTTTGGTGTGAATTGGGTAAATCGCTTGCCGAAGTTACAAGATAAATTTAAGCAGGGTTCTAATTATAAAGGGAATAGGATTACGGATAATACGTATCTGTCTTGGGGAGATGCTTTTCAACCTGGAGAAACTGTTTATGATAATTTAGGGGACTTCTATCAAAATGCAACGAGTTTTGATAACTCATTCAATGTGTCAGGGGGTAATGCAAAGGGTAATTTTTATTTATCTGGCTCGAATTTAGACCAATCAGGTATTGTGCCCACCACCGATTTTAAACGTACTACTTTCCGATTTAACGGCGAACAAAAAGTTGGTGTTTTTACATTTGGCGCAAACGCATCCTACTCGCATAGTACCACGCAGAAAACCTTAACCGGGTCTGGTCTTTGGGGAGGTTCTGGGTTGGGATATATGGAATCTATTCTAGCTTTTCCGCGTAATGTGGACATGAAAAACTGGATAGATCCTAGTGGCAAACAGATTTTACTGTTACCGAACGTGGCGCTTGAAGATAATGTTGATAATCCGTATTGGACAATCCATAAAAACCCTCAAAATGACAAGACAAACCGTTTTCTAGGGAATGTATATACGAATGTAAAGATTACGGATTGGTTAGATGCGACTTACAAGTTAGGTGTTGATAATTACACCACGAATTTTAGATCCATTATAACGCCCGGCTCAGCCGTAAAGGAAGCTTGGCAAAAAGGAATGCTCTCCGAAAGTATTCGTCAATATAATTATATCAATTCCAATTTTATGTTGAATTTCCATAAACAAATTAAACAGGATTGGGATGTTAATTTCCTGCTGGGTACAACAGCAGAGGATACATATCTTCAAGCAAATTCCATGCGTGCAGAGAAATTCTCTATTCCGAATTTTGAAAGCATAAACAATGCGGATGCAAAGAATAAGTATTTCAATGAATCCATCACCAAAAAAAGATTGCTAGGTGTCTATGGGGATTTGCGTATCGGTTATAAAAACCTATTATTCCTAAGTGCTACAGGTCGTAATGATTGGTCTTCTACCTTGCCGATACAAAATCGTTCGTTCTTTTATCCTTCTTTTTCTGGGAGTTTAATCTTCACGGAACTCATGGAGAAAAGCGATATTTTGAATTATGGTAAGTTGCGAGCTTCATGGGCACAGGTCGGTAAAGATGCGCCTGCTTATCAAACAGCAACCTATTTGTTTGAGCCTCAATTGACCGTTGGGGGTGGGTTTAGAAATTATTGGACGAGGGGTAATGATCAATTGAAACCTGAGACAACGACCTCTTTTGAAGTTGGTACTGATCTGAAGTTATTCAAAAACAAGTTAGGTTTAGAATTTACGTATTATAAAAACAATTCTAAAGATCAAATCTTGCAACCTCGCGTTTCAAATGCAACAGGATATATATTAAGTTTTGTCAATACGGGCGAGATTGAAAATAAAGGTATAGAGGTGTCTATTAATACCTCTCCAATTAAAAAAGAAGATTTTAGATGGGATTTGGCTTTGAATTTCTCTCATAACAAAGGAGTGGTGAAGTCATTGCCAGCTTCTTTACCTATTTTGTATGTTACTGATGTTCAAGTGGGTAATGGAAAGGCTGCTTCTTTTGGTAATGGAAATTTTATGGGTATAAGTGGTTCAACCTGGCAGCGCGATGCTGACGGAAATTTGTTGTTGGATTGGAAAACAGGATATCCGTTGACATCAACCGATGCCACTAAGCCGATAGGGAACAGAGAGCCGAGTTTTATTGGGGGGCTAAATAATACCTTTGTCTATAAAAACTGGGAGCTATCATTCTTATTTGATTTTAGAAAAGGTGGAGATATCTTAAATGGCACAGAGTATCTTTTGGCCTATAATGGCTTAAGTAAAGTGACGGAAAACAGAGGTGATAAACTTTCCTTTACGGGGATGGCGCTTAATCCGGAGACGAAAGCATATGAGATGATTACGAAGGAAGTGGTTGCAACAGAAGACTATTACAGAGATATTTATTCGCTCAATACTCCAAATTTCGTTGAAACTGTAAATTGGTTGCGTCTCCGTTCCTTAAGTCTGACGTATAGCTTGCCTCCTGACTTTTTGAAGCGTTCTAAAATATTTAAAGCGGCATCAGTCACAGCGACCGGAACAAATCTCTGGTTGTGGACAAATTATTCTGGTATGGATCCAGAGGTGAGTGCTGCTGGAGCAGGCGTGATAGGTTCTGGTTCTGTAGGTGTGGATTATGCTGGTGTACCGGCGACTGCTGGAGTAACCTTTGGTTTAAATCTAAAGTTTTAAAAAATGAAAAAGTTTATTTATATAGTAGCTGCAGCCTCAGCACTCGCTTTGGGTTCGTGTAGCAAATGGCTTGATGTAAATGAAAACCCTAATTCGGCGAATACGACTGTTCCGACAGCTGTGCAACGTTTGCCCCCTATACTGGCTCAATTTGCTGATGGGTATGAAAGTGCCGGCACAAGAGTTTCTTTTATTACACAGCAACTGGCAGTGGTAAATGCGAATAGCAATAACTGGAATTTGACAAGATGGAATCTGACCAATGCCGCTGTGGGATGGCCGTGGCAAGCCTGGTATGTCAATACTGCTGTAAATATTCAGCCGCTGATCGATGCCGCTAATAAGGTGGGCGCAAATCATTATGTGGGTGTTGGTAAGATTATAAAGGCATGGGGTTTTGGATATATGGTCGACTGTTATGGAATTTTGCCTTATGATGAATTTGATAATAAAGATATTCTTACCCCTAAGTTTGATGACGGAGAATATATCTATGGGAAAGTGCTGCCGCTGCTTGATGAAGCAATTTTAGATCTTAGTAAAGCACAAGATCAGTATGCACCTTCTTTGAAAGAAGGCGATACCTATAACGGTGGTGATGTACAAAAGTGGATAAAATTGGCCTATGGTCTAAAGGCGCGTTTTTTAAACCATTATAGTAAAAAGGCAAATTATAATCCGGATGAAATTCTGTCTTTATTGGCTAAGGCTCCTTCTTCAAGTATTGATGGTACTACGTATCAGTATGTGGATGAAGGTAAAGATGTCAGTGATAATTCTAAAGCTGCTCTGCAATGGGCGAATACCGGTACTACTGCAAGAATAACGAAACTATATTACGACTATATCACCAATAATTATACGGGTGCTCCGACAGGAGCGAATAATATGGTAGACCCTCGCTTGGATCTATTAGTTCCTAGTATGGATAACGGTAAAGGAGCATTGGTGCGTTCAAAAGTGGTGGATATGCAATCTTCTTTACCCGCTACAGGTCCTGTAGCGGTGACTTTCAACGAAAAAAATAATCAGTTTTCCCATGCTGATTCTGTCTATATATCCTTGCGAAGCAATACGGCAGCTTCTACTGGGCGTGTTTTGTCAACCGGAACATGGTATACGCGGAAAGGTGGAAAAGGTTTATTGTTAACCGGTGCCGAAATGAAATTTATAGAAGCAGAGATACGTTTCAAAAAGGGACAGCTTGCTCAGGCTCTCCAGGCGTATAAAGATGGAATTAAAATTCATATGGAAATACTGGGAGTAGCCAGTGGAGATCTGACAAAGTTCTTGGCGAGTACATCTGTTGTTCAGGATGCTTCCAAGCTGACGTTAAGCCAAATTATGATTCAAAAGTATATAGCGCTTTCTTACTCGCAAGAGCAATGGGCAGACTTGCGTAGAATGGATTTTTGCACAGATGCGTCTGGTAATTATAACGAGGCAATCGGTATTTATAAAGGTTTCAATCGTCCTAGTCATGTTTTTGCAAATTCTTTTCCTAATCCAACTGATTGGCCAAGGAGATTTGCAATAGCTTCTTACGAAAACAGCTATAATCTTGACCAAGTGAAAAAGGCCGATCCTGATGCAGGTTCGCCAACATATATTACTAAACCCGTATTTTGGGATAAAAAATAAGTGTATAAACGAATGTTTTTTAAGGCTTGAAGGTATATCCTTCAGGCCTTTTTCAATAGCATGATTACTGACCTAAATTTTTAATTTGTTAGATTTGTATAATGAGATCTATTCTGTTAGTTGTTAATTGCCTCGTGGCGGCGATGTTGTTCGCCCAATCTCCCAAGATCTTTCAAAAACCAATTACTTGGAATCAGGAACGAATACAGCTTTCCTTGGATTATTTGAAAAATAGACATGGTCTGACCCAGTCAGCCCCGATTATTCATCCTAAAATGATTGTTGTGCACTGGACTGCAAACAATAGTGTGAAAGCAACATTCAACACTTTCAATCCGGTGAAATTGCCGGGAAGACCTGAGCTGACCAAAGCAAGTGCTTTGAATGTATCTTCCCAATTTGTCATTGATCGTGATGGCACTATTTACCAATTTTTGCCCGATTCTATCTTTGCGCGACATACAATAGGGCTCAACTATTGTGCGATCGGTATCGAGAATATCGGTAGCCGTCAGTTTCCACTAACCAATGCACAACTGAAAGCTAATGAAGAACTGATTCGCTATCTCAGCAAAAAATACCCGATAGAATTTGTTTTGGGACACCATGAATATCAGCGTTTCAAAAAAACAAGTTGGTGGAAAGAGACAGATCCAAATTATATTACAGGTAAAGACGATCCGGGCGATAAATTCATGAATGAATTGCGGTCAGAGCTGAATGATTTAAAATTAAAGAGACTACCCTAGTCTCTTTTTTTGTTTTGAGAATTTTTAATGTTATTGCCACTTGTTGCGTTTTGTTACTTAATGGTGTCGCTCATACTATTCTCGGTTTTAAGAATGAATTCCATGAAATGGCTCCAATCTGCGGCTTCTACTTTTCCGAATTGTCTTTTTTTTTGCTTTGTTATTCGTTTTTATGAGTTATGTGCTTGACTTTATGCGAACAAAATGAAAATAATAGCTTATGTTTTGCATTTTTGTGCTATATTAGAGGTGAAAAGAAGAACAAACCAATATTTTTACCTAAAAATAGCAGCTGCTTATGAACAAATAATGTGCGTATTTTGCGTTTTGTTACCGTACTAGGTTACGGTGCAACCTATTTAAAACCGAATTGATCTAATGAATTAAAATTTAAAATTATGAAAAGGAGTTTGCTCATTTTTTTGGGTTTACTATGTTTTTGTGGTGCTGCCCTAGCACAAAAAAATATTGCCGGCAGAGTGACCAGTGCAAGTGGAGCCGGTTTGGCTGGAGTTACCGTGCGGGAGACTGGAAAAGGGGGGCAGGCAGCGACGAATAGTCAAGGTAATTACAAGATAACAGTTTCTGAAGGTGCGTCTTTGGTATTCCGATATGTGGGGTATCAATCGCAGGAAGTTGCGGTAAATGGCCGGTCAGTCATCAATGTTGTTCTCCAAGAGAATAATGCATCCCTAGATGAAGTTGTGGTAACAGCGATGGGTATTGAGCGGTCAAAAAAATCCTTGGGTTATTCTACACCGAAAGTTAGCGGAGAGGATGTTTCGGATACACAGCGGGAAGGTTTTTTTCAAGGCTTGCAAGGACGTGTACCGGGCTTGTCCATTAACAGTACGTCGGGTATGCCCGGCGCCTCGGCTCAAATCGTGCTTCGGGGTTTTGCCTCTATTTCAGGGGATAATAATGCATTGATTGTTGTCGATGGCGTGCCGATTAACAATTCGACAGTCAATGAAAATGATCTAGCAATGAATGGAGCCAATCGGGATCTGGATTATTCCAATCGGGCACTGGATATTAACCCTTCGGATATTGAAACTTATGTCGTGATGAAGGGGCCAGAGGCAACAGCATTATATGGGAGTTCGGGTGCTGGAGGTGCAATCATTATTACAACAAAGAAAGCTAAGAGTGGTAAATTTGGGGTTGATTATAGCTATTCGGGAAGAATGGAGTTTGTTAATAAATTTCCTGAACGGCAGTATACCTACATGCAAGGGTTGAATGGGAATTATGATGGTACATCCTCCTACGCATTAGGTCCAAAATACAAGGAGGAAATGCTGTTGCATAAAGATAATGTGAAAAATTTCTTTCGTCATGGATATAATCAAAAGCATAACTTAACCTTTAATGGTGGTAATGAAAATCTAAGCTATCGCTGGTCAAATGAATATAATGATAATACGGGTATCGTTCCCAATACACGTTACACGCGTTTCTCTTCGCGATTAAATTCTACTGCTAAATTTTCAAATAAATTTGAATTGAATACTTCTTTCAACTTTATCTTTTCGGACAATGATAAAGCAAGAAAAGGAACTACAGGTTATTTAATGACACTGATGCGCTTTAATCCGCTCTACGACGTCAGGAATTGGATCGATGAAAAAGGCAATCGTGTATTAAATACCAAGGATATTTATAATGAACTGGATAACCCTTTTTGGGATGTGTATCGGAACATTGCCAACGATAAAACCAACCGCACGCTGGCTTCTTCAAATTTTACCTATAAACCATTGTCCTGGCTCAGATTTGAAGGTGTTGTGGGGATAGATTATTCCAGCACAAAAGGTGAAAGCGTTTATCATCCGCAGTCCTATTCCGGCTCGGGTTCCTCCACTTCACCTACCGGTGGTAAGTATAGTACTTATCAGAATAATACGCGTATCCTGTACGGTAATGCGCGTTTTTCGGCCAATAAAACTTTTGGTGATTATTCAATCAGTGCGTTTTTAGGTGGTGAAATTCGCGATCAAAGCTCAATTACGGATTCGCAATACGGAACTAATTTTTTTGATCCGAACTTCTACAGTATCAATAATACCTATGCGTCGACGCGTCTGGCAAAAAATATCATCAACAACTACCGGTCTATCGGATTCTTTGGTCAGGCTGTATTAGGGTATAAAACTTTGCTGTATCTGACCTTATCTGGGCGTTTGGATGGGACATCACGTTTAATGCCGAATGATCCCTATTTCTCATATCCTTCGGGTTCTTTGGCCTTTAATTTTACAGATTTAAATCCAATTAAGGCAGTCTCGGATGTGATTTCAGATGGAAAAATTAGATTTTCAGCAGGTAAAACAGGTAAAGGGCCACTTCGGTCTTATTTTATCAAATCGAATTATGAGCCTCAGTACTCTACAGGCGGTGGATATGCTTATGGTTTCAATGGGGGAAATGATAAACTCGTTGCTGAAATGACGAATGAGCTTGAGGCTGGGATAGAATTTTCTTTGTTTAAAAAGTTTGTTTCTTTTGATTTTAGTTATTTCTCCAGACTGAGTGATGGTCAGATTATTTTGCCCCGACTGAGTTATGGCTCGGGCTTCGTTTTAAAAATGATGAACGGAGGTAAAGTCAAAAATGTGGGTACCGAGCTTCAGGCAATATTCAATCCGATTGTCAAGAATAATTTCAACTGGAACCTTGTGTTCAACTTTACCCAATATAAAGGCCGTGTGTTGTCGCTAGCTGAAGATTTGCCGGAACTGTATGATTCGGATACTTGGCTGCTCAGCGGGGTGCGCTCGGCTGTATTGCCTGGTTACAGTATGGGTGCTCTTTCCGGAACGCAGTTTATGCGTAATACGAAAGGCGACGTACTGATCGATCCGGCAACTGGTTTGCCGGTCGCTGGGACAGACCGCTATTACCCGATTGCCGACCGCCTGCCGAAGTTTACGCTGGGGATGGTCAACAAGTTCAATTATAAAGATTGGTACCTGACATTTTTGTGGGACTGGCGTAAAGGTGGCGATGTATTGAATGGACTGGATTATAATATGTATACGCTGGGTATGTCGACGAAAACGCTAAATAGAGAAGATCCGCGGGTGATAAGGGGTGTTTTGAAGGATGGATTGGAGAATTCGGAAAATCCTACAATCAACCATATTGCGGTAACACCATATACTTCCTCCGCTTATTATTTTACCAATATCGAGCCGGGTATGTTCGTGGAACGGAATATCTACACAATGAGACTGCGTGATATTACGTTAAGTTATCGGTTGCCAAAAAGACTGACACGGTTCTTAGGTGAAAGGTCTTCACTAAAGGCGTTTTTTACAGCTACTGACCTCGTTATGTTTACAAATTATACTGGATTGGATCCCGAAAGTAACTCGAATACAACCGGCATAGGTGGAATGGGAGGATATGGAATAGATTTTGGTAATATGGCCAGACCGAAGGGCTTCAACCTTGGCGTTAACCTACAATTATAAAATTATGAAAGCAAAAATAGTCACGGCTTTGTTGTTATTGACTTTGATAATGACAGGTTGTAAAAAATTTATGGATATCAATGATAATCCATCTTATCCACAAAATGTTAAGGCCGAGATTTTGTTGGCTCCCATTATATTTCATATGGCAAACGGTTATGCGCAGGATCAGACCATTATGAATAAGTTTAATCAGTCCATTATGGGAGCTTCTGCTGACGATGCTTCAAAAGTTTGGGAAAGGCATGGGTTTAGACTACAGAGTGATGTTGGTGGAGTGATGTGGCGAATGGTCTATTTTAACCATGGGCGGAACCTGGCTAATATGATCAGGGATGCCGTGGAAAATGAGAAATACGAGTATGCAGCAATAGGTTATGCCGTTAAGGCCTGGGGGTACCAAATGCTTACGGATTATCATGGTCCAGTGATTATGAAAGAAGCTTTGCGCGATCAGCTTAGCTTCCAATATGACGATCAAAAAGAAGTTTATGCGCAGGTGAGGGTATGGTGTGATTCTGCTTTGTATTATATGGATCAAAAAAGCCCACTCGATTATAGTGCTAATTTGAGTTCAGAAAAAGGAGACAATCTTTTTCGGGGCGATATGGGTAAATGGCGCAAGTTTGTTTATGGTATTCGCGCCCTTCAGTATATCCATTTGGTGAATAAGCCTGATTTTAAATCAAAATATGCAGATTCTGTTATTTATTACGTCAACCAGTCGTTGGCATCAAATGATGACGATGCGGCGGTTAAGTTTTTGGGCGATAAAGCCGAGACCTCAAGTGTGGTCGGGCCATTGTATGGAGTTTATACGAGTACGTACTATAGCCGTGCCGGTCAACCTATTGTAAGTTATTTATCTGGAGGGCTAAGGGGTATCGTAACGGCGCCTTCACGTGTCGCAAGTGACCCGCGCCTTTTAAGAATAATCAATAGGAATTTAGATAACGCCGCCGATACGGTCTTTTCTGGGGCTCTGCCAAATGTAACCAATTCGGCGACAATTATACCTTCGGTTCTGGGTAAGATCGTGGGAGGTGTGTATGAAGGAAAATTCATTTTTAGAGACAAAGTCGATTTTCCATTGATGACGTATGCACAACTGCAGTTGGTTAAGTCGGAGGCTCTTTTTATTAAGGGATCGCTGCCTGAGGCCTATGAAGCTTATCTGAATGCAATTCGCTCGCATATGACTTTTGTGAACAAGTATATCAATACCAATGCTGAAACTGCTATCAGTGAAGCGCAGATCAAATCATATTTGACGAGTAGTGAAATCCCGCAGACTTCGGCTGATCTGATGCTTTCCGATATTATGGGACAGAAATATATCGTACAATGGGGCTGGGGCGGATTGGAACAGTGGTGTGATCTGCGCAAGTATAATTACGACACGAATATTTTTAAGCAGTATCAGTCACTTAGCGGTTCGGGCTTGCAATATCAGGCTTACTGTTATAGGGTGCGTCCCCGTTATAACTCGGAGTATGCGTGGAATGCAAAAGAGTTGGATAAGTGGGGAGCCTTGGATCCATATTATGTCACCAAACCTACCTGGTTTGTAACAAAAGATAATTAATCCATTAAAGATTAAAGTATGAAAAGTTTGAAAATTATATTAGGTGCCTGCTTGTTTCTTTTTGGTTTTTATTCTTGTGATAAAGCCATACAGAATTTTGGCGATGTGGAATTTATGGGGGCAGACGATGCAATTGTTAAAATCAACATGGCTTCTGTTTATCCAGACGATCGTTATATGTATGTAAAGTTTGATGGCCAGCGCGTTACTCCGCTTATCCGGGGCAGAGAGCCTTTTCCAGGCGGCGGTTATAATACCCGTGGTGATTCTCGTCCGGACTTTCTGAAATGGAAATCGGGTTCTGTTAATGTGCAGGTTGGATTGCCTTATAAGACGGATAGTGGTTTGGATTCCATCATATTATACCAATCTACGGTGAAGTTTGAGGCGGGTAAGCGTTATACGCTGCATGTGACGGATACTGCAAAAAATACAAGAATGATTTTGAATGAAGAAGATTTAACGCGTCCAGATAGTACACAGGCGCGCTACCGTTTTACAAATCTAATGCCTAATGTGGAAGCTATAGATCTCTATTATGGTGCTGCCGTAACATCCTCTGAGCCAACACAGGACTCATTGGTCGCTAAAAATGTGAAGTATTTGGAGACTAGTCCGTATTTTGAGTTAAATCGTATCACAACCCGTACCTGGAAGATACGTCGGGCAGGATCGCCTATCACAAACGCTTCGGTATTAGCTTCTTATTCAAATGCCGGTGCGATTTTGGACCGAAGATCATATACTGTCTATGCGCTGGGGTACGAAGGTTTTACATCTACCATCATGAAACCTTATGTTTCATTTTTCTTAATTCGATAGTCATGAAAAATAAAAAATATAGAAATAAACTGTGTATAACTGCATCGTTTTACTTGCTCCTTTCGCTGGTGGCCTGTAAACAGCGGGATGATTATCCTGTATTTGAGCAAAAAGAGCCTGTGGTGACTACTCCGGAAGTGATACCGCCTGACAATGAGATCGGTACGCTCATAAAAAAGATTATGGACAAAACGGATATTATCTCAATTTTTAAGCTGGATTCTACGACAACCCTTGCAAATGGAATAAAGCGTACGCATGTTCGTTATGTGAATAAATTAAATCAGGCCATGAGTATGCAGATTTTAGAGGTGGATCTTTCGAAGTCTAATGTAAAGGTGGCAGCACTAAGTCCTTTCGATGATTATCTATTTACGGTGCAGACTATGGCAGATATGGCTAAATATAATGAAGGCCGTTCTGGAGGTAAAGTAATAGCAGCAATCAATGGAGATGTCGTAACCTCTTCGGCGCCGACAGGTTCGTTCATCTTTAGAAGTCGACTGTTGAAAACGACCACCACGACAGCGACATCAAATACAAGGCCCTTCTTGGGGGTGAAAAAGGACGGCTCTGTTTTTGTAGGCAATAAACCATCGGAATCATCGTCGATGGACGCATATAATTTAAATGATCTTGCGTCATTGGTGTCTGGGGGTACATGGCTGTTATATAAAGGTGCTACTGTGGCTTCGACGGCAACAACGGTACAGGCGAATACAGCCGTGGGAATCAGTGCTGATAAAAATTATTTGTATGCTGTTGTGGTGGATGGTGGTACGAATGCTTTTTCCGTTGGTATTACCTATAATGATTTAGGAAAGATTATGCAATCAATCGGAGCTTCTGATGCTTTTGTTACAAATGGTGGAGCTGCATCCGTAATGGTGCAACGCATAGAAAATGACGCGCAGACCGGCGGAGTAAGCTGGAAAGTGGTCAATAAACCGGTAGCAGCTGCAGGTGGTTCTAGTGCCAATGGTATTGGTTTTGTGGTAAAATAGTTTCTATCTAAATAGCATGCATAAGGGCTTTTGGAAGAGATATCCGAAAGCCCTTTTGCATGATATGGAATTTATGCAAGGCTCAGACGGTCGTAAATCTTGGGCGCTGAAATAGTCGATGTGTTCGTTGGCTTTTTGGGGTAAAAGATTATAGAGGCACGCAGGCGTTGCCGCCAATAGCGGCAGGGTGGTGAGGTAATAAAATAGTTGCAGTTTTTTGCTGAATGGCAATTTGGTGGTTTGATAGCCAATGTTTTAGTTGCTTTCTAATACTGATTTATGCGTGTTATGCGTGCTGTTTTAAAAATAATGTGTTTGTTACTTGTTCGTATTTTTATCCCGCGACGTCATAATGAATTTAATATTGAGATATTTCTTTAAATGGTTGTAATTCTACTGTTTAACTCATATTTTTAGTGGCTGTGCGGTGATTCATAATTGATGGCTTTATTCCATTTTTAACTTTGAGAAAAAGTGAACACTTACTTTCTTTTGCGTTTTTGTGACAAGTTTTGTTTTAAAAACGAAAACTTCTACTTACTTTTATCCTGATTTTCAATTATTCATGCATAAAACTGCATTTCTGCATGAGCTAAAAGTCTATTTATGATGAAAACTACCTTATTAAAACTTGCCTTTGTGATTTCGATTGCCGGTTTTGTCTCTTGCGGCAGTTCACTAAAGTCTGCTCAGGTCAATACGGCAAATGGGATACGCGTAGCGGGGGCTGCGGAGAATGTGATTCTGCCAGGAGCGGACCAGCTCGATTTATATCTGCCTCAATTAAAAGGTAAGAAGGTAGGTATTATGGGGAATCAAACCTCGATTGTTGGTTCCGATAAAAAGCATCTTGTTGATGTATTGATGGAGAACAAAGTTGACTTAAAGTTTGCTTTTGCTCCTGAGCACGGTTTCCGTGGTAATGTTGAACGTGGCGAGAAGTTTGGGAATGATGTGGATCAGAAAACAGGTTTGCCTTTGTTTACATTATATGGTGGCAATAAAAAGCAGGATTCCATTGTGAATTCCATTGATGTCATGATTTTCGATCTACAAGATGTGGGTGCGCGTTTTTATACCTATATCACTTCATTGCATCGTGTCATGGAACTTTGTGCAAAACATAATAAAAAACTGATCATTCTAGATCGCCCAAACCCAAATGGCGATCAAGTAGATGGTCCTGTAAGGCATGACGATAAATTTAAATCCGATGTGTCTTGGCATAAGATAGCTATGATTCACGGTCTGACTATTGGAGAGCTTGCACAGATGATCAATGGAGAACGTTGGTTGGAGAATGGGCGCCAGGCGGATATACAGATTGTGAAGGTGCAAAACTGGGATCACAAAACAATGTATGATTTGCCCGTAGTTCCCTCGCCAAGTTTACCCAATCCACTGTCTGTACGTTTATATCTTTCATTGTGCCTTTTCGAAGGGACTGACATTTCGGTAGGACGTGGTACAGATTGGCCTTTTCAGGTTTTAGGATATACAAATCCGGTATACGGTTCTTTTACGTTTACCCCCGGCGAACGCCATGGTATGTCGAAGCATGTGGAAGGAAAAGGGGCTACAAATTATGGTATAGACCTACGGGCTTTAGATCCAGCGAGTCAAAAATTCACCTTAAAATATCTATTGGATTTTTATCAAAAGACGCCGGATAAATCCACTTTTTTTGCACGGCCTGAATTTTTTGATAAACTGGCAGGCACTGATCAATTACGAAAGCAGATCCTTGCTGGTCAATCCGAGAAACAGATTCGTGCGTCGTGGTCCGATGACTTAAAAGCATATAAGCAAATGCGTCAAAAGTATCTGCTTTACACTGATTTTGAATAGCAATAACTAACAAATATTAACTAGAATCATTTATTTTAAAACTCTATAATCAATGAGAAAATTTGTACTATTTTCTGTTGCTCTTGGATTGAGTTTTCCTTCTGAATCCTATTCTTTTACAAAGAAAGAAGGTACGTTGAACAGTGGTAATTTAACAAGCGCTCTTCTACGTTCTTCTGCAAAAGGTGCGGTTCAAAATACGGTGCAAGGTACTGTAAAGGATGGAAAAGGTCCAGTCTCTGGGGTAAGTGTATTTTTGATTGGCGGTACTGCGTCAACAAAGACCGATGCTCAAGGACAATTTAAAATTACAGCTGCCGTGGGGAGCAAGTTGCGTTTTTCATCTGTTGGATACGTGACGAAGGAAGTTTCCGTAACTTCAGGTTCGCTTGATGTGACGCTAGCCGACGATAATCAAGCGTTGGATGAAGTTGTGGTGGTGGGGTACGGTACTCAGAAAAAAGGTAACTTAACTGGTGCTGTTTCTACTATTAATGTAAAGGATAATCTTCAGGGCCGTGCTATTGCAGATGTTGGCCGCGGTATTCAAGGTACGACACCGGGTCTGACTGTTGTGGTGCCTAGTGGAGAAGTTGGTTCCGATCCGGTGATGAAAATCCGTGGTCAAATGGGTTCGATTGCTGGGGGATCTAGTCCGCTTATTTTATTGGATAATGTGGAGATTCCAAGTATCCAATTGGTTAATCCTGCTGATGTCGAGTCTATTTCGGTACTGAAGGATGCAGCTGCTTCTTCTATTTATGGTGCTAAAGCTGCATTTGGTGTGGTATTGATTACCACAAAAAAAGGAGCAAAGGGTGGCGATAGCTTCAATATCAATTATTCCAATAACTTCTCCTTCCAGAACTCTGCCGTAGATTATAATATGGGCGATGTGAATGCGCTCAAATACTCTTTGGAAGCAGCTGAACGTGTCGGGGAATCTGAGACAGGTGCTTTTTACAAAATTAACCGCGAAAGCTATCAGCGGGCATTGGATTGGAAAAAGAATTACGGTAACTCCATTGGTGCTAATGATCCTACTGTTTATGGCCGTGATTGGTATGTCAATCCTGCCGAACCTACTAAAAAGTATGGTGTTCGTACCTACAACGTAGAGGATTATATGATCCGTAAGGCTGCCCCTACTTCTCAGCATGATTTAAGTATTTCGGGTACATCGGGTAAGACACAATATAATTTGAGCATGGGGTTGTTGAGTCAGTCTGGTATGATGAAAACAACGGATCATGACAAGTTTAACCGTACAAATGCGGCATTGCGCATATCCTCTGATATTAATAAATATTTAACGGTGCGCGGTGGTGCTATGGTGTCGCGCCGTAAAAAAGAGTACCCTTATACAACAAGTTCAACGACCGCAGATCCGTGGTTGTATCTCTATCGCTGGAGCTCATTGTATCCGATGGGGTATGACGACAGAGGTAATATGATTCGTAGCCCATGGAGCGAGACGTCTTCCGCAAATACGGCGAGTTTCCAAAATAACTACATCAATTTGAATTTAGGAGCAACTGTGAATATCAAGAAGAACTGGAAAGTTGATTTTGATTACACATTCTCCAATCAAGAGGAAATCACAACGCAGCCTGGTACACGTTTTACTGCGGCAGATTCTTGGGTTGCGGGTGTAGCGAGAAAAGATGCTTCGGGTAATCCGATCTATGTAAATTCTGATGGTCAGGTGGTTGCTGCAGGTGCTACAGGAGCGATGGCTGCATATGATCTGAATTACTATACGTATACGGCTAATGGAGCAAATCCTGATCACTTTTTGAGAGCTTCAGGTGCTCGTCGTAATAATACTATCAATGCGTTCACGACCTATGATTTAAATCTGGACGATGATCATGATTTCAAATTTATTGCCGGTGTTAACCGTGTGACGTTGGATTATGATATGAACTCTTCGCAAACATTTAACTTATTGGATATTCGTAATCCACAATTGGGTTTCGGTGTAAATACGTCTGCGCAATTGGCGAAAGGTGATGCTGCATGGGAGGCACAACTAGGCTATTTCGGACGTGTAAATTATGCCTATAAAAATAAATACCTTGTGGAGGCAAACATTCGCTATGATGGTTCTTCGAAATTTCCGAAAGATTTGAAATGGCAATGGTTCCCATCTTTCTCGGCAGGTTGGGTAGCTTCGGAAGAGAGTTTTATGGAATGGGCTAAGCCTACACTTAATCAGTTGAAGTTTAGAGGTTCGTGGGGATCTATTGGTGATCAAACTGTACCACCGAGTTTATACACATCGACCATGATACCGGGGGATGTAGCTTGGTTGGGTGCTGACGGTAGCCGTTATTTTACGATTGGAACTCCTTCGGCAGTAAGAAGTGAATTGAAGTGGCAGCGTATTGAAACGACAGACATAGGTTTGGATATGCGCATGTTCAAAAATAAATTGGGATTAGTTTTCGATTGGTATAGAAGAGATACTAAAAACATGATCGTCCCAAGTGGTGATGTTAGTGCAACTTTTGGAGCTCCTGCACCACAGGGTAACTTTGGCGCCTTACGTACACAAGGATGGGAACTCGCTTTAGATTTTAACCATCGTTTTGAAGGCGGCTTTGGCTTTAATGTCAGAGGAACGTTATCGGATGCGAAAACGACTATTCTGCAATATACAAACACGCGGGTAATTTCAGATTACTATAATGGTAAAGATGTGGGTGAAATCTGGGGTTATCGTACTGATAGATTATATCAGGCGGGTGATTTTGAATATGATGCTTCGGGAAAGATGGTGGAGATTGAAATTAATAAAAAGAAATTTAATAAGCTTTCAGATCCTAACGGCGCTTACAATACCTTCCCGACAAGCAGTAATTTTAAATTTGGTCCTGGTGACGTGAAATTTACTGACTTGAATGGCGATGGTCAGATTAATGCCGGAGCTGGTACCTTGGATGATCATGGTGATATGGAGATTATCGGTAACGAAACACCGCGTTATGAATACGGCTTCCGTTTGGGATTTGACTATAAGGGCTTTGATCTTTCTGGATTTATGCAGGGGGTTGGAAAACGTCAGATCTGGGGTAATGGTTTCTTGACGATTCCTGGTTATAACGCTTCGGATGGTGCTATGCCTTCAGCAATTGCTGATAATTTCTGGTCGGCAGACCATACAGGTGCTTTCTATCCGAGAGCATATAATAATGCGGCAAGCAATGATGCAAACAATATGGTTAAACAGTCCCGTTACCTATTGGATATGTCGTATTTACGTATTAAAAATATCACATTGGGTTATACCTTTCCGTCGACATTGACGCGAAAAGCATTTATCAAAACGGCAAGAGTATATACTTCATTGGAAAACTTCTTCACTTTTGATAAGCTGAACGGCTTACCGGTAGACCCAGAGGCAATCAATGGATTTTCTATTTTTAATGCTACAAATTATAACTCGGGTAGAACAGGTGTTGGTACACCAATGTTTAAGTCGGTGTCGTTTGGTGTTCAGGTTAATTTTTAAAATTTACAACAATGAAATTTACAAAGAAAATAGCATTTTTGGCGCTTGGAGCAACGTTGGTGCTATCATCCTGTAATAAAGACGTGCTTGATCGTAATCAGTTGACAAGCTTGGAAGATGATAAAGGTTGGGGCAACGAACTTGCGCTGCGCCTGTACGCTAACGGTTTTTATGCCAATTATTTTACGGGATATAATACAGGTTTCGCTAAGGCTTATGCGCCGGTGACAGGTTATGATTTTTCGGATGATCTAACGAAGAAAAATATTCAGGATAATTTTGAGAATACGATTCCTACAAGTCGAAAAAATCAATATTCCAGCACGATAGCTTTAATGGAAACTCCTGAAATGATCCGTGAGTATGCGGGTCCAACTTGGAGTTTTACTTATGTGCGCAAAGCAAATATCTTTATCGACCGTATTGAGAACAAAACCAAACCGAATATCAATGATGAAACGTACCGTCATTGGATGGCGGTAGCTCGTTTTTTCAGAGGGTTTGAGTATAGCCGATTGGTCGAAGTGTTTGGTGACGTACCTTATTATGATAAGGAATTGAAAGATACTGAACTGGATTTGATGTACAAGGATCGCGACAGCCGTGCGGTAGTAATGGATCATGTGTATGACGATTTTCAGTATGTACTGGATAATATGCGTACAAATGATGGTAAGCAATATTTGAATAAATATGTGGCGGCATCGTTTATCTCCAGACTGATGTTGTTTGAAGGTTCCTTTTTGTATTATCACAATTTAGATAAGGAAAGAGCAAAAAAATACCTTGAAATGGCACAAAAAGCCGCGGAAGTTGTTATGGCTTCCAATGCCTATAATTTTAGCAGTGATTTCAAAAGCTTATTTGCTTCGGATGATTTAAGTGCTAATAAGGAGGTGATTATGTACCGCGCTTATGATGCTACGAAAAGCGCAACGCATAGTGTAGGATCGTATAGTAATGGTACAGAAGGCCAGAGTAATGCTGCTAATCTTGTGTTGATTAAATCTTTTATCTGTAACGACGGTAAGCCATGGCAAAGTTCTTCTTTGGCAAATGCAAATAGCTTTACGCTGAAAGATCTGGCGCTTACGCGTGATCCACGTTTTGAGGCTTCCATCTACGAGAAACCCCTAACATCTTCGTCGACACTTTTCTATGCGTATAAGTTTGCATCCCGAGAAGCTTTGGGTTATTTGGGCAAAACTTATCCGGCAGCTTGGGCTTCCAGTACAAATACCTCGGATGCTCCTGTGATCCGCCTGGCGGAAGTTGTGCTGAACTGGGTTGAGGCGAAGCAAATTTTGGCAGAAGGTTTCGGTGGTGTTGCAGTGACACAGACTGATATCGATAAATCCATTAATGCGATCCGTAATCGTCCACTTGACGCTGTTGCGGTTGCAAAGGGTGTTCAGAAAACAGCTCCATTGCAAGTTGGCGCCATTGCAAATGATCCTTCCCGCGATGCTGACGTTTCGCCGTTGATGTGGGAAATCAGACGTGAGCGACGTATGGAGTTTGTTTATGAAGGATTACGTCTGCTTGATATCAAGCGTTGGAAGAAGTTGAATTACATGGATTTCAGCAAAAACAACGACTATTTCTTGGGTCCTTGGATCAATGTTAAACAAGATATGCCGGCCTTGTTGGTGGATAGCAAAAAAGGTTTGTTGAAAGTGGTGGATGCGAATGGTAATACCATTTCGTATGATGGTACGAATGGCGATAAGTTAATTGGTTATTATCGCGTTGAGGACGTACGCAACCGGGAATCATTTACAGATCGCTCTTATATTGCGCCTGTTGGATTAGAGCAGGTGAATGAATATGCTGCCAAAGGTTATAAGTTAACCCAAACTAAAGGGTGGTAATTTAATTTACATATCTATTAAGCCTTGTCTATGTTTATAGACAAGGCTTTTTTATGCTCTAATAGCGAATGCTGTCTAGGCGCATCTCAACCAATATCTAACATTGCTTTTGCATAAAAACGCAATATTATTTCTGTTTTATGCATAAAAACGCTATTTTTAAGAAAACATTACGCATGAGGTTTCCAATTATTACCTTTTTTATTGCATTATCTTGCATTTTTAATGTCTCGATTGCACAGCAGTCTTTCAAATTCGCTCACGTGACCGATACGCATGTTGGCGGTGCAACAGGAGCGGAAGATTTGCGACGTACAGTAAAGGATCTAAATACGGTGAAAGATATTGATTTCGTGATACTGTCTGGTGATATCACCGAGTTTGGTGCTGATCATGAGCTCAAGCTGGCTAAGCGTATTTTGGATAGCTTGCAGCTTCCCTGGTATGTTATTCCGGGGAATCATGATGGAAATTGGTCTGAAAATGGAGCGAATACTTTTCGCACCGTTTTTGGTGGTGAAACTTTTTTCTTCAAGCACAAAGGCTATGCATTTATGGGGACCAATTCTGGTCCGAATATGCGGATGAGCCCCGGTCAGATTCCACGCGAAAATCTGGTCTGGATGGACGCTGTTTTTGCCGCGAATCCGGATAAACAGCTGCCATTGATCTATATTAACCACTATCCACAAGATTCATCGTTGAATAACTGGTTTGACGCGTTGAAAAGGGTTAAAACACGGAATGTTCAACTGGCAATTTGTGGGCACGGGCATATCAATAAATTATACGATTGGGAAGGAATTCCTGGTGTAATGGGGCGCTCTAATCTGCGGGCAAATAAGGAAATTGGTGGTTATAATATTGTAACCATTGCAGACGGTAAGGCCACTTATCAAGAGCGTAACCCGGGAATGGGTACCCAGGAAAAGCCCTGGCTCGTTGTCCCTCTTTTCAATCATCATTTTGAAAATGAAACCGCGACTTACCCACGACCTAGTTATGCTGTCAATACAAAATATGCCAATCAAGTTAAGGTCAATTGGACTTTTGAAGATGCAAGTGATATCGGAGCGGGACTGACGGTTTACAAAAATAGCGTGATTACATCAAACACTGCCGGAGATATCTTTGCACTCGATTTAAAGACCGGCAGGAAGTTGTGGGCATTCCGTACTGGTGGTAAAGTGTATTCCACGCCTGCAGTTTCGAAAGGAATCGTGGTGGCTGGATCATCGGATCATGCAATTTATGCCGTGGATGCTCGGAATGGTCGATTACTGTGGAAGGTGCAGACAGAGAAAGCTGTTTTGGGATCGCCATTACTACACGATGGCGTCGCTTTTATCGGCGGTTCTGATGGTAAGTTTAGAGCGTTGGATATTAAAACAGGTGCTGTAAAATGGAGTTTTGATCAGGTCAAAGGATTTGTGTCAACATTACCGACCTATTATTTGGGCAATGTCATTTTCGGTTCATGGAGTAATGGGTTTTATGCCCTGAATGCCAAGACAGGTCGTCTTTCCTGGGAATGGAACAATGGACAGGCCAATCGCATGTTTTCTGCTGCTGCATGTAATCCAGTCGGCGTAAATAATCGTGTTTTTGTGGTTGCGCCCGATCGTTTTATGACAGCGCTGGACGCGAAATCAGGAGCAGTTATTTGGCGGGAAAAAAGAGATACAATTCGAGTACGGGAGTCGATGGGGCTTTCTGCAGATCGTAAATTGGTTTATGTAAAGACAATGGATGGTGATCTGTTGGGTGTATCGGTGGCCGGAAACAGCATGGATGTTGTTTGGAAGTCTGCATTGAAGTTACCTTATGAGTTGACGCCGTCGGCTATTAGTACAAACGGTAGATTGGTGTTTGTGCCGAGTCATTCGGGTTTACTTTCTGCAGTAAGCGCAAAAACAGGCGAAGTTGTATGGCAATATAAAATATCGAATGGAATGCTAAATCCCGTTGCAATAAATGGTCAAAAAGGTGTGATTGCGAGCACAATGGATGGTAAAATAGTGTCGTTAGCATTTTAAACAATTGGACGTAAAGATCTTTTTTGAAAATAAATGCCTTGATATGATAAAAAAATGTCTAAACTTCTTAAATTTACGTCAAGCTTTTATGCTTGTTTTTGCATGTTTTGTTTGTAACTTTGCGAAAGCACAGCAAAATGCTTGGATTAGAATAAACCAATTGGGCTATACTCCGGCAAGTAAGAAGGTTGCAGTATGGGGTGGAAAATCAATCAGGCAGCTTCGTTCTTTTGAGATTAAAAACGCAAAAACAGGTAAAACTGTGTATGTGCATCCTGTTGGAAAAGATTATGGGGCCTACGGTCCTTTTATTCAAAGTTTTCGTTTTGATTTTTCTGCCGTACAAGATACAGGACGCTTCTTTGTTCAAGCTGACGATGTAAAATCAGCAACATTCCGAATTGCGCGGGACGTTTATCAAGGGGCCGCAGATTTTGTATTGCGATATATGCGACAACAACGCACATTATTCAACCCTTTTCTGCAAGATAGTTGCCATACACACGATGGTTTTACACTTTACGCCGGAAAGGTGGGTATTCAAGATAGTTCGTATATCGATGCTGGTGGTGGTTGGCACGATGCTTCTGATTACTTGCAATATGCGACAACCTCGGCAAATGCAACATTTCACTTGCTTGCTGCCTATCGTGATTTTCCAAGAGTGTTTAGTGATTGGAAGCTGGCGAATGGGCTTGATGGTAAAAATGGTCGTGCGGATGTTCTGGATGAAGCGAAATGGGGATTAGATTGGTTGTTGAAAATGCATCCCAAGGCTAATGAAATGTACAATCAGATTGGAGACGACCGGGATCATGCCAGTATGCGGATGCCTAAGGAAGATCCGTATTATGGACGTGGATTTGAAAGGCCGGTGTATTTTATCGATGGTGCGCCACAACAACGGGGCAAGTATAGGAACAACACGACCGGTACAAGCTCTACTGCGGGTAAATTTAGCAGTGCTTTTCGCCTCGGGGCGACGTTGTTTGCTAAGGAAGATCGGAAGTATGCCAGACTGCTGTCGAAGAAATCAGCGTCCGCCTATGCCTATGCCAATATTAAGCCCGGCGTGACACAGACGGTTTCTGTGAAATCGCCCTATATCTATGCAGAAGACAATTGGGTGGATGATATGCAGTTGGCTGCTGCAATGGGGTTTTCAGCGACAAAGAAAAAGAAATTTGCCCAAGAGGGTTTACAATATGCCAGACAGGAGAAGGTGACACCTTGGATGATAACCGATACTGCCGCTCACTATCAGTGGTATCCGTTTATCAACCTTGGACATTATGAACTGGCAAAAGGATTAAAAGGGCAAGATCGCGAGGAGATTGTTTCTTACTATAAGCAAGGGATTGAGGAAGTTAATCGCAGAGCAGAGTTAAATGCCTTTTATCGGGGAGTTCCCTTTATCTGGTGCAGCAATAATTTGACTGTCTCTTTTGCCATCCAATGTTTGTGGTACAAGGAACTGACAGGAGATGCACAATTTGATGAGCTCGCTCAGGCTAATTTTGACTGGTTGTTTGGGACAAATCCCTGGGGAACAAGCATGGTTTATGGTCTTCCATCTTGGGGCGATACACCTGTGGATCCGCATTCGGCATTCACGTTTCTGGGAAAGCACCCGATCGACGGAGGTTTGGTTGATGGCCCTATTATGGCATCAACTTATCGCAATTTGATTGGTATCAAGCTGAATAATCCCGATCGTTATGCGGAGTTTCAAAGTGATTTGGCCGTCTATCACGATGATTACGGGGACTATAGTACCAATGAGCCGACCATGGATGGAACAGCTTCTCTCATTTATTTGCTTGCTTCAAAAGAGGGTAAGGCCATGGAGGAGCCTATTGGAAAAAAGTAACCCAGGATATTTTTGGTGCTATTGTCCGGGGCGACTCGACAACACAAAAGGTGGCGCTGATGTTTACTGGTCATGATTTGTCGGAAGGTACTTCAGCAGTGTTGGATGCCTTAAAACGTCATCATGTAAAAGGTTCATTTTTCTTGACAGGTGATTACCTCAGAAATCCGACCTTTAAACCGTATGTGCGTCGGATGTTAAGGGATGGTCACTATGTCTCGGGGCATTCGGATAAGCATCTTTTGGTCAGCGACTGGGGAAGTAGAAGTGTGTTATTGGTTACACGCGACTCTTTTGTGACTGATGTAAAGGCTAATCTGAATGCATTGCAAAGTGCAGGTATTAATAGCCGAAATCTGTCCTATTATATTCCTTCGTATGAATGGTATACGACTGAAACGGTCAATTGGGCAAAAGCGTTGGGGCTATCTTCGGTTAATTATACACCCGGAATACGGACAGCGGCCGATTATACGTATCCTGAAATGGGGGTTCGTTATTTGTCATCGGAAGTGATTCTCGACAATCTGTGGTCCTACGAGGCACGATTTGGGCTTAACGGGTTTATGCTGTTGATTCATATGGGAACGGATGACCGGCGTAAAGATAAACTGTATCATCATTTGGATGATATCATTCGCATATTAAAGGGAAAAGGGTATCAATTTGTAGATGTGCCCGATTTATTGAAATAAAGAAATACAATACATACTAATAATGGTAAATACAACGGAGAAAGATTCGAATTATCAGGATTTGGACAAGATGTCTGTGCATGAATTATTGACTAATATCAATAATGAGGATAAATCTGTGCCACTTGCTGTAGAGCAGGCTATCCCTCAGATTGAAGCATTGGTTAAGGTCACTGTGGAGAAAATGAAGGCTGGTGGTCGAACTTTTTATATCGGCGCTGGTACGAGTGGCCGTCTAGGCGTGTTAGATGCATCTGAATTACCTCCAACTTACGGTGTGCCATTTGAATGGATAATCGGCTTGATCGCCGGTGGCGATACCGCAATTCGGAAAGCGGTTGAATTTGCAGAAGATGATCTGGAGCAGGCCTGGAAGGATATGGAAGCCTATGATATCGATGAGAACGATGTTGTGGTGGGTATTGCGGCTTCTGGCACGACTCCTTATGTGATTGGTGGATTGAAAACCGCAAATGAAAAAGGACTTGTGACAGGATGTATCGTCTGCAATGGTGGCTCTCCTATTGCGGAAATAGCGCAATATCCTGTCGAAGTAATTGTGGGACCAGAATTCGTCACTGGGTCTACACGCATGAAATCGGGTACTGCACAGAAGCTGGTATTAAATATGTTTAGCACCGCAGTTATGATCCAATTGGGTAGGGTCAAAGGGAATAAGATGGTCGATATGCAATTGTCAAATCATAAGCTGGTAGGTCGTGGTGTGCGTATCATTATGGATCAAACAGGGGCGCCCGAGGATGAAGCTGCTGCTTTGCTTGAGCAGTTCGGGAACGTGAGACAGGCGATAGAATCCTATCAGGCAGCGCATTGACTATAACCAATTACTAATCACCTATTTTAAAAACAAACTATGTCACCAGTAATATTATTATCTTTTATAATAATCTATTTTGCGGTTTTGCTAGCAGTTGCGCACTTTACCTCAAAGGGAGCTTCTGATAACTCTACTTTTTTTGTTGCAAACCGTAATTCTAAATGGTATATGGTCGCCTTTGGGATGATCGGTACCGCACTCTCCGGCGTAACTTTTATTTCAGTTCCCGGTGCCGTCGGTGCTTCCGAATTCAGCTATTTCCAATTCGTTCTTGGCAATGCAGTGGGGTTTGTCATTATTGCCTACGTATTGCTTCCGCTCTATTACCGAATGAATCTGACGTCTATCTATACCTATTTGGAAGAGCGTTTTGGGCACACTACTTATAAAACTGGTGCCGCTATTTTTTTGGTTTCCCGAACGATAGGTTCCGCATTTCGTCTATATTTGGTCGCCATTGTATTACAGCATTTTATTTTTGATGCCTGGAATGTGCCTTTCGCGATTACGGTCGTTATATGTTTGGTGTTAATCTGGATGTATACCAATAAGGGCGGTTTAAAAACGATTATCGTAACAGATACCCTACAGACTACCTTCTTAGTGACTGCTGTCATTCTTTCCATTTATTTTATGGCAAAAGGATTGGATTTTGGTATTGTGGATACTTTTGAGGCCGTGAAAGAAAGTAGCTACTCCAAGATCTTTTTCTGGGATGATTTTGTGGGCAGTAAAGCAAATTTTTGGAAACAATTCTTGGGAGGAATTTTTGTGACCATTGCGATGACAGGGCTCGATCAGGATTTGATGCAGAAGAACTTATCGATGGGGACCATTAAAGAGGCGCAAAAAAATATGATCACTTTTACAAGCGTTTTTGTGGTCATTAATATTTTCTTTTTGGCTGTAGGCGCTCTGTTGTATATCTATGCGGCTAAAAACGGTATTGATGTCACCCAGTTGGCCACGCGTGATTATTTGTATCCGGAAATTGCATTGAACCATTTGACCATCGTTCCTGCCATTATTTTTATGATGGGTTTGACAGCTGCTACTTTTGCAACGACGGATAGTGCGCTAACGGCCTTAACGACTTCTTTTTGTGTAGACTTTTTGAACTTCAATAAAAAGGAAAACCCCAATGATCCAGCTTTGATCAAACAGCGTAACTATGTGCATTTTGGCTTTTCTATTGTGATGTTATTGGTTATTCTTGTCTTTAAGCTCATCAATGACGATTCGGTCGTCAATGCAATTTTTACCGCGGCGAGCTATACCTATGGACCTTTATTGGGCTTATTTGTTTTTGGGATTTTTACAAAATATGCGGTGCGGGATAAGGCTGTACCTTACATCTGTATCCTTTCGCCAACTATATTATTTTTGCTTAAGACCTATATTATCGAGGTGCATACGCCTTATGTTATCGGATTGGATCTAATTATCATTAATGGCTTTATTACATTTGTGATGCTTTTGATCAGTACGCCGGGTAAAGCTAGCGAAAGCGCATTGTCCCACAACTAATACATTTTGGCTATAAAAAGTTTCTCCATTGGTGAGAAGATGTAAATACAAGTATTGATTTGATTTGTACGTACAGAAAAATTAAGTTAAGTTTGATATACTTAGTTTTTCTGTACGTATGTATCATAGCATAAATGAGACTACGGAATTTATCCGTAGAAAAATTGGAGATTTTACTCCAGAGTTCGGTATCATCCTAGGTACCGGTTTAGGTAAATTGGTTGATGAGATTGAAGTCGAGTATCAGCTGATGTATTCCAATATACCTAATTTCCCTATTTCAACTGTTGAATTTCATTCTGGTAAGCTTATTTTTGGCAAGCTGAGTGGCCGTAATGTGGTCGCCATGCAAGGAAGGCTACATTACTATGAGGGTTACGATATGCAGCAGATTACATTTCCAATCCGTATTATGAAGGTGTTGGGGATAAAAAAATTGTTTGTTTCAAATGCTGCCGGATCGCTAAATCCTGCGGTAAAAAAGGGTGACCTCGGCATTATTGAAGACCACATCAACTTATTGCCCGACAATCCACTTCGCGGACAAAATCTGGCTGAGTTTGGCCCACGATTTCCGGATATGAGTGAGCCGTATAACCAGGAGATGATCGCACAGGCTCTTGAAATTGCGAGCCAACACACGATTACTGCACGAAAAGTTGTTTATGTTTCTTCTGCGGGTCCTAATTTGGAAACCAAAGCGGAGTATCGCTATATGCGTTTGATCGGTGGGGATGTGGTCGGTATGAGTACGGTTCCGGAAGTTATCGTTGCCAATCATATGGGGCTACCGGTATTTGCCATTTCAGTTGTTACGGATGAAGGCTTTCATGAACAGCTTAAACCTGTATCCCTGCGGGAAATTGTTGCGGTTGCGGAGAAAGCGGAACCTAAAATGACATTAATTTTGAAAGAATTAATAGCTTTGCAATAAATTGCATCTTCATGTAACACCGGTGAGGGAGAAGGTTGTCGGATTTGTGTAGGGTGAAGGGTAATTGGTTCATTCAGGTGAATTTAGCTTTTTTGGTTTTTATATAATTTTAGATGAAGTTGTTTGTACGCATTCTTGCCGCATGGTGTTTTTTATTTATTTATTCCATGGATGTCATTGCGCAGAGCAAAGAGGATTGGAGCAGTGCATTGGATTCGGCGAGAGCCAAGGAGGACGGAAAAAAGGATTCTGTTATCCTATCGGCCAAGTATATCCGCTATGCAACATTGGATATGTTGAAAAAAGGCACCTATACAAGACAGATTGACACTTCACATCATAATTACCAATATTATAACCCGCAAAATTTACCTTGGAATCCCAGTGTGAATCTCGGTTCTTATGGTCTGGCTACGCGCGACCTGCTGTTTCAGCCTAAAAAAACCATTGGATTTCAGTCTGGTTTTACCGCATTGGAGCGTTATTTACTAAATCCTGATTCGGTTCAATATTTTAGGGCACGGGCCAGATACTCTGAGTTGTCAGCGGTGGGGTTTTTCTTTAATGATCAGGTTTTTAGGGCTCGGGTAGCGCAAAATATCAATTCCCAATGGAATATGAATGTGGATTTCCATTCGACTAAAACGGATGGTTATTACCTGAATCAGAATTACTCCGACTTAAAGGCTTCAATTGCCTCGTGGTACGAATCAAAAAATAATCGGTATAACCTGTTGATCAATGCGGTATTTAACCGGTTGGATGCCATGGAAAATGGCTCTATTACCGAAGATCGCCCGTTTGCACCTGAAAACAGACAGGCTCCAAATCGTTTTAACCCTAAATTTGGCAATTCTGACAAGAATGTGATTCCACGATCCAGATGGTGGGATAAATCATTTTTTCTAAGACAGTCGCTTTACGTGGGGCGATTGGATACCATTGATAAAGGTAAGCCCACCATGGAGATTCGGCCTACCAATAGCATGGCGCACAATACCCGTATTAGAAGACAAACCTATAACTTCTTCAAGAATACGGATGATCAGAATGCAGTGTTGCCCTACAACAACAAAGCCTTGGCATTAAATAATGATAAGACCCTGATTACAAATGTTTCGAATGAGTTTGAATACAACTTTTTCCTCCGTGGGAAGTCGGTATTTAAGAATGAGGCAAAATTAAACCTGGCGTTTCAGCACGATATGAACTGGGTGGAGCAAAACCAGCTCGATTCCAATCGCTATTATAATAACCGCGCGGCTTATCCGCAGGCGATTAATAAATTGCCGGATAGCACCACGTTTGATCGCTTTTACCAAAATGGCATCGTAAAGGGCGAATTGGGCTATCAGTTTTCCGACCGTCTTGATTTTAGTTTGAAGGCGAATCAGATTGTATTCGGTCACAATTTTGGGGATTTTTTATATGATGCCAAAGCGGATATCGCTATGGGCGATAAAATCGGAAAGGTAACGCTTTCTGCGTATTCACAGAATAAGTCCCCTGAGATGGTTTTTGAGAATTTAAATTATACGTATGCAAAATGGAATGATTTGGATCTTAAAAAGACTAAAATTCAGAATCTCGGTTTTCAATATGCTAATCCGATGCTTGGTTTTCATGGTAAGGTTGAATATTTCCTGATGAATAATTATACGTATTTTGCAGAGCGGCCCAATCCGCAGGACGATCCTAAAAATGACAAATGGATTGTTCCGACCCAATTGGATAAGGCCAATTTATTGAAGGTAACGGTCGGACAAAAATTTAAATTGAACCATTTTACTTTAGACAACCTGGTTGTCTATCAAAAGACAGATCAACAAAACGTATTGGCGGTTCCCGAATTGTATACTTGGCATAGTTTGTATTACAGCAATCTTTTCTATAAAGTAATTGATTACAGCATTGGTTTGGATGCGAAGTTTAATACAACTTATGCAAATCCAAATTATTCGGTTGGTACAGGGCAATTTTACAATGCATATAAGCAAATCGAGTTTTCGACTTATCCAATTATGGATTTGTGGATTACAGCAAACATACAACGGGTAAACATGTTTTTGAGCTATAATTTTTTAAACCAGAACTTCTATCCACACGGATACTACACGGTTCGGCGCTATCCGATGAATACCGCCAACTTTAGGTTTGGAATTTCGTGGAAGTTCTATGACTAAAAATTATTTCGGTGTTTCTTAGCTTGTTGTGATCGTTAAGGCATAAAATCTTATAAAATAATTTTGAGAATAGAATTTTTAAGCTATATTTGCACACGCAATTAGGGAACGGCGTTCTTTAAAAAAGTATGGAGGCTTAGCTCAGCTGGTTCAGAGCATCTGCCTTACAAGCAGAGGGTCACAGGTTCGAATCCTGTAGCCTCCACCATACAAAGTCGGAGAATTAGCTCAGCTGGTTCAGAGCATCTGCCTTACAAGCAGAGGGTCACTGGTTCGAATCCAGTATTCTCCACCAATCCAAAACGGAGGCTTAGCTCAGCTGGTTCAGAGCATCTGCCTTACAAGCAGAGGGTCACAGGTTCGAATCCTGTAGCCTCCACAAAGCATCATTGACTGGTGCTTTTTTTTCGTTAGGGGGTTTAGCTCAGCTGGTTTAGAGCACTACCTCGACAAGGTAGGGGTCACTGGTTCGAACCCAGTAATCCCCACAATAAAAAAAAGCGTTCATCATGAACGCTTTTTTTTATGCATTGAATTGCCTGTAAATTTCGAAATTCCCTTTCAGGTAGTTAGTCTGCTTTGGGAATCTCTTGTGGTTATTTTATTGTTAGTTCTTCTTTTTACCTAGCTTAATGCCGTAGCCTGTCGTCCATTCAATAAAGTCGGCTTTACCTCCATGGGCTTTAATAGAAACGCCAGCAAAGAAATCTTTGTAGACTTTATAGCGTACACCTACTCTAAGGTATATGGGCATGCTCTCGCCATTGAATTTGTTGCGATGCAGGTAGGCCCCTACATTTCCGTTGATATACAATCTGGAGTTTAAAACATGGTCGATGTAGAACGCTGGTCCATACGAAAATAAGGCTGAAAATTTGCCAGCTTTGTCGCCTGCCACCTTTTCATCATTCCCGCTGGCAGAATAGAATGCATCAACCCCAGCGCCGAGGCGCCATTTGTAGCCCAAATGTCTGCTATAATAAGCTCCCAACATCGATTTAAAATATTGGCTATCATGCTCCCGATCGATCTGCTTGAAACCAAAGGCATAATTGAAATGTAGCTCTTCGGTTTTCTCCATCGGGGGAATATGCGTTTTTCTGTAGTCAAATGGCTTGTCTGTTGGTGTATACGAAACGGATAAACTCAAAGGGACGAGATTTATCCCTGTATTGGGTAATGCCAGTGCTCCATTGCTGAAGTGGTGAAATGCCGCGCCAGCACCAACCTGAAAATGTTTGTTTAACCGATAGTTGGCCTGAATTCCGAAATCAATAAAAACGTTGTTTTTACTGCCGATAAGGAGGTTGAAAGGGTTATCTTCTTCGTTATAGGGGTTGAATCTGCCGGAGAGACCGAGGGCAATCCGATAATTGAAATTCCATCTCGAATTTACTTTTGGTCGAATGGGGATAGCCACAAAGCCGTATGCGGCAAAAGGCTGGCCCAGATGTTCCTGTCCAAAGGTGCTGCTATAGATACCGATACCGTAGATCGGATAGTTGTACAGTTCATTGTAGATGCTTTTTATTGAATCTTGAAACTGGGTTTGAAAACCTACTCTGAAATTTAACCCATTATAGTAAGAATCAGCTAGTGTTTCTTTGGAGCGTTCATTGAATTTAAGTTCGCCGCCGCTTTCATGTTCAAGTTGAAATATAAGTCTTTTCTTGGCTGGGATAAGGCTTTGTAAAGTGTCTGTTGAAGTTTCTATTCGAGGTGTAACCTGGGCTGTGGTACGAAAGGAAAGCAGTGCCAAGGTTACAAAAGCAAGTATTCTTGATGTCATGAAATAAAACGTTAGCGTTTTTTAAAATTTTTGCAAAAGTAAGCATGATATACCATTGTAACAAAAGTATTTAAACGGATGGGATATAAAGGTATCAAAACTGCCCGTTTTTAGCTACAGCTTTTTAATCCGACACAGGGAATTGTGCCCTTCGTTGTCACGATATCAAATGGATAAATAATTGTGGGTTATGCCTTTAATTATATTGCATATAAAAAGCAATTTATCTAAGTTTGAGCTGAAAAGAAAAAGGAAATATGATTAAAAACCTATTTAGAATTACTGCTGTTACGTTTGTACTAACAACAGCGGGGGGTGCTTTGTTTGCTCAGCACGCCAAATTTAATTGGAAAGAAGCATCTGAAGGGGGGTATACCTACAAGTACGTAACCAACGATCCTACTCATTCGCGGTTCTATAAGTTAAAAAATGGCTTAACTGTAATATTGAGTCCCACCAAAAAGGAACCCCGTATTCAAACGTACATCGCTACAAAGGCGGGTAGTAAAACAGATCCGAAAGATCATACTGGTTTAGCGCATTATCTGGAGCATATGCTATTCAAAGGAACAGATCAATTTGGGTCGAAAGACTGGAACAAAGAAAAGCCGCTGCTGGACCAGATTGATGCGCTCTATGAGAAATACAATAGTACAACAGACGAAACCGAACGGAAAGCAATTTATAAGGAGATTGATCAAGTGTCTGGAGAGGCTGCTAAATATGCGATAGCCAATGAGTACGATAAATTGATGGCGTCGATGGGGGCCGAAGGAACGAATGCTTTCACTTCATTTGAACAGACTGTTTATCAAGAGCAAATTCCTAGCAATGTGCTGGATAAATATCTGGCAGTGCAGGCGGAAAGGTTTAGAAATCCGGTATTGCGCTTGTTTCATACCGAGCTTGAAGCTGTTTATGAAGAGAAAAATATAAGTCTCGATAAAGATAATCGTAAGGCCGTGGAATCGATGTTTTCAGCGGCTTTTCCTGATAATAATTATGGAAAGCAGACCACAATTGGGACTGTTGAGCATCTTAAAAATCCGTCGTTGAAGGCAATTCGGGAGTATTTCCATACGTATTATGTCCCTAATAATATGGGTGTTATTATGTCGGGTGATTTTGATCCTACTGAGGTCGTTAAAAAAGTGGATAAGAGCTTTGCTTTTATGCAGCCCAAAGAGATTCCTGCCTACACTTTTGATGCTGAAAAACCAATTTTGACACCTATTGTCCGTGAGGTCAAAGGTCCGGATGCAGAGTTTATGCTGATGGGATTCCGTTTTCCGGGTGCTGCAACGAAGGATGCCCGCATGCTCAATTTGATGAGTCAGATCTTGACGAACGGATCTGCGGGTCTGATCGATCTGGATTTGGTGAAGAACCAAAAATTGTTGGGTGCTGGTGCTTTTCCTTACGTATTAAAAGATTATTCCTTGCTGCTACTACAAGGTAATCCTGGTCAGGGACAGCGCTTGGAAGAGGTAAAGCAGCTACTGTTGCAAGAATTGGCGAAATTGAGAAAAGGTGATTTCTCGGATGATCTGATAACCGCAATTGTCAATAATGCAAAGAAAGATGAAATTAAACAGAACGAAAGCTATGGCGACCGCGCTGAATCATTGATGGATGCCTTTACTTCTGGTCAAGATTGGGCATCTGTTGTGGGGTATTCGGATGAGTTAAATAAGATTACCAAGCAAGATGTGGTGGACTTTGCAAACAAATACCTGAACGACAATAATTATGTTGTCGTTTATAAACGTAAGGGGGTGGACAACAATGTAGTTAAGGTTGTTAAGCCAGAGATTACGCCTGTAACGGTCAATCGTGACGACCAATCTGATTTCCTAAAGCGGGTTGAAGCAATGCCGGAGGATAAAATCCAGCCGGTATGGGTAGATTATGATAAAGCTATTCAGAACGCTACTGCAAATGGACTGCCAGTGCTTGCTGTAAAGAACTCAGATAATGAGCTGTTTTCCCTGTCTTATCGTTTTGATGGTGGAAAATGGGGTAATAAGTTATTGGCTTTAGCTGCTGGTTATCTTGAATTTTTGGGTACAAAGGATAAGTCAAGTGAACAGTTTAGCAAAGATTTTTATCAATTAGCTTCTGATTTTTCGGTGTCTGCCGGTAACGAAGAGACCATGGTGTCGATTTCGGGTTTAAATTCAAACTTCACGGCCACATTGAACTTGATCCAAGATTTGTTGCGCAATTGTGTTGCTGACCAGGAAGCTTTCAAAATGTATATTGCCCGTGCAAAAAAAGCGAGAGCAAATGCGAAAGAAAGCAAGACTGCAATCATGGAGGGCTTGAAATCCTATGCAAAATATGGTGCTAAAAATCCATTTAATAATGTGTTTACAGATGCTGAATTGGATGCTTTAAAAGCGGAAGACTTGGTGAAGGTGTTGCACGATTTGGTTAATATGAAGCATACAATGCTTTATTTTGGTCCGTTATCGGCTACGGAATTTGTGGCGAAAGCGAAGCCTTTAAAACAAAGTACCGGAGCCTACGTAGCGGCAAAAAAGGCGGTTGTGTTTGAAGAGTTACCAACAACCAAGAATCAGGTGCTTTTTGCTGATTTTGATATGAAGCAAGCTGAGGTGTTTTGGTATAGAAGTTCAGAAGCTTACGACAGTGCCCTGACGCCTACAGTTTCGTTATTTAATAATTATTTTGGCGGCGGCATGGGAAGTATTGTTTTTCAGACTATCCGTGAGTCAAAAGCTTTGGCATATTCCACTTATGCTTATTATGGCCAACCGTATAAAAAAGGCAATCGGTATACGGTAGGAGCTTACGTCGGCACACAGGCAGATAAGTTTAACGATGCGATTAAAGGCATGAACGAGTTGTTGGATGTATTGCCTGAAAGTGCTAAAGGACTGGATATCGCGAAAGTTAGTCTAGAAAAGTCAATTGCCAGTGAGCGTGTGTTGAATGCTGCTATTTTAGGGAGTTATTTGGCAGCACAACGCTTGGGAAATACAACTGATATTCGTAAAGTCGTCTACGAAGAGGCACCGAAATTAACGTATGACAATCTGCATGCTTTTCATAAAAAGGAAATGAGTCAAAAGCCCTATGTTTATTGTATCGTAGCGAAAGAAGACAGTCTTAAGCCAGCTGATCTCGCCAAATTAGGCGAAGTTAAGAAGCTGGATCTAAAAGAGATTTTTGGGTATTAGCTCAGCCGCTATTAGCGTAGCCTTTATACACCTGAGAGAAGCCTTCAGTGATACTGAAGGCTTCTTTTGGTATGGGGTTATTAGAATCGGATAATTTCATCAATCTGCTCATTGATGAATTGCAGTGTATCTTCCTTAAATAACTCTCCGTCATCATTCAATTCATTCTGAACGCCGGGTATAAAAATCTTGAGTGGAAGTACATGCATTCTTAAATAGTTGCATATCCCAGTGAGATGATCGATTCCACGGAGGTTGCCATAGCGTCCAGAAGATAGTCCGACCAATGCAACTTTCTTGTGATAAAAGCTGATCGGAAATGTGCAGCAGTCAATAAAAAGCTTGAGTGCTCCGGGTATACTTCCGTTGTATTCTGGGGCGATGAAGATAAACAGTTCCGCTTTACTGACCTTTTCTTGGATAGGTTCGAATGCTGTGCTTCTTTTGCCATAAAGATCTGTCTCTAAAATGTTTGCTGGTAGATCTTCCAAAGAAAAAATGTCACTTTCAATTGACTTACGATCAAGTATTTGCTTGTAGCACTTTGCTATTTTTAACGTCTTGCTATTGGGGCGGTTTGTTCCGGATATTATTAAAATCATTGTGTTGTTGGTACTTATAAAAAGCGCAATTTCAAAGTGGATACATATCTCGATTTTTTGTATCTTAGCATCCTGAGGATATGTGCTTTTGCTTCGTCAAAAGTACGAAATATGCTGAACTTGTTCTGTTAATTTGAGTTGCGGATAGAGATTTTGGCAAATTGATCTTCAAAAAAGTGACATGTGGGATAAAATGACATTTTAATTAAGAAAGATTTTCATTCAGATGGGAAAAGTAATTGCAATCGCAAATCAAAAGGGTGGGGTCGGAAAAACCACAACGTCAATTAATTTGGCGGCTAGTTTGGCGGTTTTAGAATATAAAACATTGTTAGTGGATGCAGATCCTCAAGCAAACTCTACTTCTGGGATTGGCTTTGACCCGCGTACAATCACCGCAAGTGTATATGAATGTTTGGTAAATGATTTGGATCCCCGGGAGGCTATCCAATCGACAGAAACGCCAAATCTTGACCTTTTGCCTGCTCATATCGATTTGGTTGGGGCAGAAATTGAGATGATCAATATGCATGAAAGGGAGTACAAGATGAAAAAAATCTTGGATCAGGTGAAACATAATTATGATTTTATTATCATTGACTGTTCGCCTTCTTTGGGCTTAATTACAATCAATGCACTGTCTGCTTCGGACTCCGTCATCATTCCTGTACAGTGCGAATACTTTGCTTTAGAGGGTCTTGGTAAATTATTAAACACGATTAAGATTGTTCAAAATCGTTTAAATACGAGCTTGGAGATTGAAGGGATTTTGTTGACCATGTACGATGTCCGTTTGAGGCTGTCTAATCAGGTGGTCGAGGAAGTGAAAACACATTTCACGGATTTAGTTTTTGATACGATTATTCAGCGGAATACCCGTTTGAGCGAAGCTCCAAGTTTTGGAATTTCTGTTATCATGCATGATGCGTCCTGTAAAGGGGCAATCAATTATTTGAATTTGGCGCGTGAGATCTTACAGAAAAACGGGCATCTTAGTGAAATGAATAAAACAGTAACCGCATAATATGGCAGCACATCAGCGTAAAACAGGACTGGGAAGAGGTTTAGGTGCGCTATTAAACGATAGTGTAGAAGTTCCTGCTAAAAGTAATCAGCAAGTGGAAGAAGCTCCTCAAGTTACAACCACAGCTGTAAAAACAACGAATGAGAATGGCAGTATTAGCCATGTCCGTGTAGAAGAAATAGCTGTCAATCCTTTTCAACCGAGAACAGAATTTGACCCGGTTGCCTTACAGGAACTGTCGGAATCTATTCGTCTACAGGGGTTAATTCAACCCATCACCGTACGTAAAATTTCGGATGGTAATTATCAATTGATTTCCGGCGAACGTCGTCTCCGTGCTTCACGTTTGGCTGGCATTACCGAAATTCCAGCATATATCCGTACAGCCAACGACCAGCAGATGCTGGAAATGGCTTTGATTGAGAATATCCAGCGGGAGAACTTAAATGCGATTGAAGTAGCCTTGAGTTTTCAGCGCATGATTGAGGAGTGTAATTTAAAGCAGGAAGAGCTGGGAGAGCGTGTGAGTAAAAACCGGTCTACTGTCACAAATTATCTTCGTTTATTGAAACTTCCGCCTGTCATTCAAGCGGCGATACGGGATGGAGCATTGACCATGGGACATGCTCGCGCATTGATTAATATTCCTGAAGTTGATAAGCAGCTTTATATCTTTAAGTTGATTATTGATCAAGGTTTATCTGTTCGTAAGGCCGAGGAATTGGTTCGTGAACTACAAAAAGGTGGTAAGAAAAAGGCTGGAAAGGATAAAGCTCCGATGTCTTTTCAACTACAGAAAATTGAAGATGATCTGGCATCTAAATTCTCTTCGCGTGTCAAATTGAATCTCAAGAGTACCAAAGGGAAAGGTGCTATCGAGATCCCTTTTGAATCAGAGGATGATTTAAGTCGCATTCTAGAATTATTAGATTGGTAATATGGCCAAATTAATAAGCTTGATACTTGCAGTGTTTGCGCTGGCGATAGTACATGGGCAGACGGTGGATTCCATTGCGAAGAAACAAGTGGCACCTGTAAAAATAGATAGCATAAAGCAAAAAGGGGTACAGGATACTGTAAAGAAAGAATCTAGGAAAGAACGTAAAAAGCGGGAGAAAGAGGAAGCTAAGGCAAAGGAGAAGGTGGTGTTCAAAGATTCGACCCGCTTGGCTATTGAAGCAAAAAATAAGCAAGCCTGGAAACGTTCTTTGGTTCTTCCCGGATGGGGACAATATACAAATGGAGGCGTTTGGTGGATAAAGGTCCCTGCAATTTATGGCGGGTTATTGACAACTGTGCTTGTTTTTGATTTTAATAACCGTTATTATAAAGAATTGTTGGGGGTATTGCAAGACAAGGCTCTTGGAAGGCCAATCGATCCATATTATCTCAACGTTTCCGAGCAGTCTATCATTCGTGCAAAAGATAATGCGCGGCGAGATCGCGATCTCATGGTGCTTCTTACTTTGGGAGTGTATGGCCTTAACGTCGCCGAAGCCTATATCGACTCGATGCTTAAATATCGTTGGAGCATTGGTGATGATAAGCCTAAAAAGACTGCTTTATTAATTGGACCGACTCTAATGGATGCCAGTCTCGCGTCGGGAACTTATTCGTTTAAACCAACTGTTGGACTTAAATTGACCATGAAATTCAATTAAAATCTGATTTCTTCAACCTCATATTTCGATCGAAAATGACTGTTGATGTGGGGATGTATAATCTGAATTTCAGTAATATTAGTTTTACACGGTCTGTAAGATCAAGGATTATGGTTTTTAAATAGGGGTATTTCATTGAAATTTTTTAATTTTAAAAATAAACTATACTTTTTTCTGAATATATGAACATCATTCTCTTGGGATATGGCAAAATGGGGCAGATTATCGAAAGATACGCACTAAAAAGAGGCCATCAAATTTTTTTAGTTGTGGATGAACATAATCGTCCTAACCTGACTGCTGATGATATGAGAGGAGCTGATGTCGCGATAGACTTTAGTGTGCCTTCTGCAGCATTGGATAATATAAATCTTTGTCTGGAAGCAGGGGTGCCTATTGTGGTAGGGACAACGGGCTGGTACGATCAATTGGAAGATGTTAAGGCGAAGTGTTTGGCGTTTGGAGGTTCGATTTTGTACGGGTCTAACTTTTCTATCGGTGTGAACGTGTTTTTCCATATCAATCGCATGTTGGCAAAAGCATTACAACCTTACAAGCAATATGATGTTCAAGTCGAGGAAATTCACCATATCCACAAATTGGATGCTCCGAGTGGTACCGCAATAACCATTGCTGAGGGGATATTGGAGAATAGTGATGTGAAGACCAACTGGGTGAATACTGTCGTTGGCGAGCAAGATGAAATTATTCCAAAGCCCCAAGAACTTTTGATAGAAAGTCATCGCATTGAAGAAGTTCCGGGAACACATACGGTACTTTATAGTTCGGAGGTTGACCAGATAGAATTTAAGCATACTGCACATAGCCGTGATGGCTTTGCTTTGGGTGCTGTTGTTGCTGCGGAATGGTTAAATGGTAAAAAAGGCTTTTATCAAGTTACAGAGATTTTTGATTTTAATAAATAGTACTAATTAGTAGTTTATGGGCTTAATTATATTTGCGGTTTTAACAGCAATATCGGGATATGGGTTGTGGCAATTGTTTGTTAAAGCTGGCAGAAATGGCTGGGAAGCGATCGTTCCTTTTTACAGCCAGTATATTCAGGCAAAATTGATGGGGAGACCGCTATGGTGGGTAATATTATTGCTCGTTCCAATTGTCAATGTCTTTATTTTCTATAATCTTTATCTTGATTTTATCCATTGTTTTGGGAAGCGTCGTTTTTGGGAGAATGCGGCTGCGGTTTTAGTCCCTTTTATCGTGCTGCCCATGTGGGCAAAGGATAATAATGTGCGTTTTTTGAACGGCCTGTACGCTAAGAATCTGAAAGCTGCTAGTCAGGAAGGCATTGTAATGACTGAAGAGAAGCGTGCCGAAATAGCCCTTGAATCCTATAAAGAGTATAAAATTAAATATCCATACAAAAAGTCTATGGTACGCGAATGGGCTGATGCTATCGTATTTGCCACTGTCGCAGCGTCCCTTATTCGTGGTTTTCTGATCGAAGCTTATATGATTCCGACAGGATCTATGGAACGTACCTTGTTGGTTGGCGATTTCTTATTCGTCAGCAAGTTGAATTATGGGCCACGTATTCCTAATACGCCGATTGCTTTTCCTTTTGCGCATCATACCATGCCCATTACAGGAGGGAAAGCATATTCTGAATTGATAGAACTCCCTTATAAACGTCTACCTGGATTTCAAAAGATTGAGCGCAATGATGTGGTCGTCTTTAATTTTCCCGCTGGTGATACTGTCGCCCTCGAAAACCAAAATGCAAGTTATTATGATCTTGTTCGAGCGTATGGCTGGCAGACCGTGAATTCGCAGTTTACGATTCAGGCAAGGCCGATTGATAAGCGTGAGAACTATATTAAACGTTGTGTGGGATTGCCAGGGGATAAGATTTCCATGAAAGATGCCAAGCTTTTTGTAAATGATCAACCGGGATTTGATCCTCCTGAAAGTCAATTGGACTATCTGGTATTAACGGATGGTACACCCTTAAATATGGAAAGGTTAAAGGAGTTGAGAATTGAAGCAGTAGGTGGCGATCAGCAGCCTGGGGTCTATCAGTTGTTCATGACTCAAGATGAGCTGGCCATTGTAAAGTCCTGGTCGAATGTCAAAGAAATCAGAAGGAGCCCCGTTGGAGAAGGTGCTTATCCATATGATGCGCAATATAAATGGAATTTTGATAATTTTGGACCGATTTTAATTCCGAAAAAAGGTTGGTCAGTTGCTTTAAATGAGCAGACTTTACCCATCTATGAAAGAGCTATCCGCGTGTATGAGAATAATAAGCTTGAAAAGCGGTCGGATGGAATCTATATCAATGATGTTAAAGCAGATCACTATACATTTAAAATGGATTACTTTTGGATGATGGGTGACAATCGGCATAATTCGCTAGATTCAAGGGGATGGGGATTTGTTCCCGAGGATCATATTGTTGGAAAGGCTTTATTTACTTGGATGAGCTGGGATGACATTGGTACGGGACTCTCGAAAATTCGCTGGAATCGAATCTTTAAGGGCATTCATTAATCGGTGCAAATCAACATGCTAGCCTTCTGATCTGAAGGTAATAAAAAGGGCTTTCGTTAAGAAAGCCCTTTTTTCTGAAATTACTTGTGTTTACTGCTTATAGGCCTCGGTCTTCGCCGAAAGTTGTACTACTTCAAACAGGCGAGGTAACGTTTGATCGTTTCCTCTAATCCTAAATATAGTGCATCGGAGATAAGTGCATGGCCTATGCTTACTTCCAACAATTCCGGAATATGCTGATTGAAATATTGCAGATTGTTGAGGTCCAGATCATGGCCTGCATTGAGTCCTAATCCAACTTCACGCGCCTTTAAGGCTGCTTTGAAATAGGGCTTTATAGCAGTTTCTTTATCGAAACCATACTCCGTTGCAAATCCTTCTGTATAAAGTTCAATACGATCTGTTCCTGTTTCTGCGGCAGCTTCTACCATTTCTTCGACAGGATCAACAAAAATAGAAACACGTATCCCGGCATCTTTGAACAATTTGCACATATCTTGTAGGTAAGCTTTGTTCTTAATGGTATCCCAGCCATGATTGGAGGTCAATTGACCTTCGGTATCAGGTACTAACGTAACCTGTGCTGGTTTATTGGCCAATACAAGGTCTATAAATTTCTGCTCCTGGCAGTTTCCTTCAATATTCAGCTCAGTCTGAATTGCTGCTTTTAAGTCAAATACATCCTGATAGCGGATATGTCTTTCATCAGGTCTGGGGTGAACAGTGATACCCTGAGCACCAAAACGTTCACAGGCTAATGCTGCTGAGACTAGATTAGGATTATTCCCACCTCTAGAATTTCTGAGCGTTGCGATTTTATTGATATTTACTGAAAGTCTAGTCATTTTGCTGTATGTTGTGTTGTAAAAATACGAATAATATCTATTTTTTTTTAACTTGCATGTATGGATGGAATCGACTATAGCCTATTTAGCGGCTTTCGCCTCTTGGACGTTATCGATATTATATTGGTAGCGATTATTATCTACTATATTTATAGTTTGATTAGGGGTACCATTGCTGTTAATATCCTAATTGGTGTCGCATTGTTTTATGGCGTTTATATTGTCGTCAAGCAGATGCATATGCGTTTGCTGACAGAAATATTCGGCGGTTTTATATCGGTGGGTTCGATTGCGTTGATTGTCGTATTCCAGCAGGAAATCAGGCGGTTTTTGCTGCATGTTGGGAAGAATATATCGATGAAGCGAAAAAAGGTTTTTTGGTCGTTTATCGGGAATAAGAAGGCTATACAAAAGGATTTGACGGATGATTTAAGACCTGTAATTGAAGCCTGTAGAAGTATGTCGCGTACGCGCACCGGGGCATTGTTGGTTTTTTCAAAATATTTTGATGAGGAGTATTACCAGAGTAGTGGTGAATATATCGATGCTCATATTTCCAAACGTTTGATTGAAAGTATTTTTCATAAAAATAGTCCCTTGCATGATGGTGCGGTCGTTATTGTCGATTTTAAGATTATGACAGCATCATGTGTATTGCCTTTGTCGGATAGTGAGGATCTGCCCTTGCAATTTGGATTAAGGCATCGCGCGGCAATTGGAGTAACGGAAGTCTCCGACGCTATTGCTGTTATTGTTTCAGAAGAGACTGGCGAGATCTCTTTTGCGAAAGATGGAAATGTCAATATGAACGTTTCGCCGGAAGAACTTGAGCAGCTACTGAAAGATGAGTTGTAAAAAGTGATCATTGAATGCAATGCCCCAAAAAGTTAGTTGCTTTTTGGGGCATTGTTATGTATAGACCGCTATTTTTTCGCAGCATTGATCACTTGTGTATTCAACTTGATGTACTCAGCATTCTTGTCAGCTGTGGCCACTTCAAGACCTTTCGTGGCAGTTTCCACCGCTCCTTTTTTATCTCCTGCTTTCAATTGAGCTTTTGCTTTCCAATAAAGAACATGTGCAGCTTTGGGTTGGGCTTTAGCAGCTTCATCGAACCAGTTTAAAGCTTTATTCAGATCCAAATTATTAGTAAAGTAATATTGAGCGGCTGCAAAATATGGTTTTTTCTCCCCTTTCATAGCCTCATCGATTGAAGCTAATATTTTATCCTGCTGGTTTACTTTAAGGGCAATTTTTACAGCAGTTTTTTCCCAAGCCAAACTTAAAACCGCATCCGTTGGCGTAACATTGTCAAAAGCGATGGTAAAAGTTTCCACCGGATTGGCTAATGTCTGTGGTTTAACATTGAAGCGTAAAGCGTCTTCGGTTTGTTTATACGTGTATGCGCCCCATTGTTTTGTGTTTTTACTGATGATGATGGTCCACTCCGATTTGTTTGGGATAGTAAAAAGCGAATAGGTTCCTGCTGAAAGCTTATTGCCATTTAATGTAACATCTCCTTCAAAAGTTAATGTGGTATTGGTATTTGCTCCTGTACGCCACACCTGATTATAAGGGACGAGATCACCAAAGATCTTACGTCCATTCATACTTGGTCTGCTATAGTTTAGTGTTACATTTTCAATACCTAATCCTTGTGTAATCGTTTGTGAGCTGCTGGCTGCAGGAAGCTTAATTTGAGCAAAAGATTCTCCAGCCGTAAACATCATGGTTGCGGCAATGGCAATTGCAAAAAGATTTTTTTTCATCTGTATCATTGTTTGTTTTGTTGTCTACGCGTTTTGAACAGTTTCACGCCTCTATCTATCTTCTAAAAATAGGAAGAATTTCACAGAAAAAGGGCATCTATTTTTAGATGCCCTTTCGCTAGTTGCACTAAGGTGTTCTATTAAGCGTTTTCTTTTCCAATTTTATGCCCTTTAGTGGCAAAAAATAAGATATACAGGTAGGCCGGAACCATCGCAAAGAGAAACGCATGTTGGAAGTCAACATGTAAAGTGTCCTTTAAATAACCATATATCAAAGGCCAGATTGCTCCTCCGGCAATACCCATAATCATAATGCCTGATCCTGTTTTCGTAAAGCGTCCTAGTCCTTTTATACCCAGTGGGAAAATTGCTGGCCACATCAATGCATTCGCGACACCCAATAGGGCCACAAAGATATAAGACGTCAGTCCTGTAGAAAATGCTGAAATTGCCGTGAATGTTATTCCAACAATTGTACAGATACGTAAAGCGGTTTGCTGCGATACAAACCTCGGAATAGAGATAATACCAATGAAATAGCCAACTAGCATACATACTAGTGTAAACGTAGTGCCATACTTAACAAAAAATGGCGGCAGAGATAATAATCTCCCATAAGTTCCGATGATGTCGCCTGCCATTACTTCTACTGCAACGCAGAAGAAAATAGCGAGAAATCCTAAAAATAGATGTGGAAACTGAAAGATACTTGTCTTTTTAGTACTTGTGACAGCAGCGTCATCTGTTGCTTCTTCTTCCTTATTGACATCAACTTCGGGCATTTTTACAACAAATACGACAATCGCTAAAATCGCAACACCGATAGCCACTCCAATGTAGGGTCCATGAAGCCTTTCAGATAATTCCGCTAACAGTGCATCGTGTTCTGCACCTGCTTTGAGTTCTTTGATTCTACTGGAAATGCTGTCGTAATCTTTTAATAGGATGCTCCCCAAGACTACTGGAACAATCATGCCAGCTGTTTTATTGAAAATCCCTACGATGGAGATCCTTTGGGCGGCACTTTCTATGGGGCCGATTATACTTAAATAAGGGTTAATCGCTGTCTGTAAAAGCGCCATGCCTGAAGCTTGCACAAATATAGCAACCAAGAAGAGTTGGTAGCTCAGGTTTGATGCGGCAGGAATAATGATAAGGGCGCCTAAAATAATTAACACCAGACTGGCCACTAATCCATTTTTGAAGCCTGTTTTCCCTAAAATCCATGAACTGGGTAATGCGAGAAAAAAATAGGCAATATACGACGCGAACAGAATTAAAAATGCTTGTGTGTCGGTCTCTAAATTAAATGCTAAGCGTACAAAAGGGATCAATGCGCCATTGGCCCAAGTGATATATCCAAGAATAAAAAATAATGCACAGCAAATGAGCATAGGGACTATTGCTGTTTTACCCGAATTAGGATTAGTGGTCATTTTTTTAATTATATTTAGTTAAGTTATCGTTCACGCAGTAGAAATCTGTCGAAAAAGTAGCGTTAAGCAATCGATTGCATGCTATTTTGTTGATTTTTAAACTATCCAACGTACAAGACTACTTAAATTTATTGAATATAGGAAATAAATAAAGGCATATTTTTGCGCGGTTTTGGGAATTAATTCGTAGAAAAAAAGGAGGATAAATTGTAATTTATCCTCCTTTAAATTTTAATCTGACAGATTAAAATTTGATGGTTTTGGAATTCGAGTTGCCAAAAGCCCTATAAATTGTATTATTTTGGAACGATCGCTACTGTAAGTCTGGAAATACAATTTAATTTATTGAACCGGTCATACATCTTTATTTCCCAGATATGTGTGGAACGGCCAATATGTATTGGACTGCATTTCGCTGTAATTATTCCGCTGCTTACGGGACGTATATGGTTTGCGTTCACTTCAAGTCCAACGCCGCGATATTTATCTGGATCAACCACCAGGTTAGAGGCAATGCTGCCTAGAGACTCTGCCAGGACTACCGAGGCTCCACCATGTAATATTCCGTGCGGTTGCTTGACTTTATCCGTTACAGGCATAGTCGCTGTAATGGTGTTGTCATTTATTTCTGTCGCTTGAATTTCCAGGAGACCTGACAGGTATTTGTTAAAAAATACATTTATTTCCTCAATGCTGTAATGCTGAAACCAAATTTTTGACATCGTCTGAGTTTAAGTAACGTTCTTGGATAATAATGCGGTGATGATTGAGGTGTCCCGCAATAACATATAACAGTGCCTTTACACTTGTGAGTCGCTCAGATGCCATTCCTTTACGCTCCAATTCAGCGTCATTGAAACTGTTGAAAAGCATCATATTGGCTTTGCGAAGAAAGGTGAATTCTTTGCTCAAGCTTTCTAACGTACGATCATTATAGCGTGAATACTGGATGAGGTAGTCTTGGTCATAACCGGCTAGCTCCTTCAGGTCATTACGGGAGAAGCGCAACGCACGATAGGCCATGATTCGTTCATTATCGATGACGTGGCCAACGACTTCTTTGATGGTCCATTTATCCTCGGCGTATTTAAAATTGCCTCTTTCCTCAGGAATCGTGTCCAGAAATGCTGGAAAGGAGAGCGTTTGTTCTTCAAGTGCATCAAACACGTTATCGACGACAGTCTCAATATATGGCGCATAGACTGCTGGATATTCGTCAGATTTGAGTGGCTTCATATTTTAAATTGCTTTTTAAGATTATTCGAAATGTTGTTCCTTTACCTAATTCAGATTCTTTTACAAAAATTTGTCCTTGGTGATACCGTACCATTCTTTTTGTCAGACTAAGCCCAAGCCCCCAGCCTCTCTTTCTTGTTGTGAAGCCCGGCTGGAAAACTGATTCAAAATTAGATCTCGGAATTCCTTTGCCCGTATCGCTAATGTCTATAAAAATTTCATCTTTCGCAATATTTTCTGAAATATTAACAGTTATCTTTCCTTCTGTACCAATGGCATTTACTCCATTTTTCAATAAATTTTCTATAATCCAGTCGAAGAGCGGAATATTGAGCTTTGCTTCAAGATGTTTGTCTCCTTTTAATTCGAAAGTAATTTTATTGCTAGTCCGTATACGGAAATAATCCATGTAATTTTTAATGACCTCGTAGAGGTTGTGATTGGTCAGTACGGGAGTAGACCCTATTTTTGAAAAGCGGTCAGCGACGATTTCAAGCCGCTTTATGTCGTTTTCCATTTCATTTAGGGTATCATCTTCTTCGGCATCAAATTTTATACGAATCAGTTCTAGCCAACCCATCAACGACGAAATGGGGGTGCCCAATTGATGGGCAGCTTCTTTGGTGAGGCCTACCCAAACAAGATTTTGTTCAGATTTTCGGATAGAGTTGAAAACGGTATACGCAATGATCAGGAAGAGCGCAATGAGCGATAGTTGTACGTACGGAAACACCCTTAGCTGTTGCAAAAACCAAGAATCCTTGTAGTATACATGCCATTTTTGCCCGTTCTCTAATTCCAGAGTAATGGGGGGATGGCTTTTTTTCATAAATGCCAGCTGTTTTTGAAAATAAGCCGGGTCGTAATTTAGATGCTTTGTAACACTGTCGTTTTGTCCGGGCTTAATATTGGTCTTCGTAGAATCGAGGTTCCGCCAAAAAATGATATCTTCTTTATCGTCAGTAATAATCGCTGGTAAATTTAAGCTGTCTCTCACAGCGTAAATAAATGTAATGAACTCATCATCTACGTCGGGCATGGTCATGATATTTTTAGTACTCATGGCCCATACCTCGGCCTTTGAACGTTCGGCGTGAGCAAGATTTCGAACGAGGTAATTGGTGTACACCAAGGAGGCAACAGCAATGACTGCTGCAAAGATGAGCAAGATAAATTTCCAGCGTTGCTGGCTAATCTGATAGGGTTTCATGATTCCGTATTCGTGTCCTTCATCGCAAATTAGTGAATAAATGTCTGTTTTCTGCACTTTTATTTCATTGAAGAAGTGGTCGTAGCGCCCAAATCAAAAATTTTGTGGTAATTTTGCTTCATGAGTTCAGAAAGAAAAGTAAGAGTGCGTTTTGCACCAAGCCCTACAGGTGGTCTTCACCTTGGTGGGGTACGTACAGCTTTGTTTAATTTTCTCTATGCGCGTCAGCATCAGGGAGATTTTATTTTACGTGTCGAGGATACGGATCAAACTCGTTTTGTCTCAGGTGCTGAAGAATATATTAACGAATGTTTAGCATGGTGTGGTCTGAACCCTGATGAAAGTCCGTTAAAAGGGGGGAAATATGGGCCTTACCGTCAAAGTGAGCGAAAACCATCTTACCGGAAATATGCTGAGCAGTTGATCGCAAATGGGTATGCTTATTATGCCTTTGATACTGCTGAAGAGCTAGATGAACAGCGTAAATTACAGCCTAACTTCCGGTATAGCCACGAAAACAGACTTCAATTGCGCAATTCGTTGAGCCTATCTGAGACTGAAACTCAACAACTGTTGGATGCGGGAACTCCGCATACCATTCGTATAAAAATTCCTACAGATGACACGGTAACATTCACGGATATGATCCGAGGTAAGGTTGCTTTTGATACAAATCTTGTTGATGATAAGGTATTGCTTAAAGCTGATGGTATGCCCACTTATCACCTAGCCGTTGTTGTCGATGATAAAACCATGGATATTTCGCATGTATTCCGTGGCGAAGAGTGGTTGCCTTCGGCACCTATTCATATTTTGTTGTGGGAATACCTTGGATGGGGCGAAAGCATGCCGAGCTGGGCACATCTTCCTCTAATCCTCAAGCCCGATGGAAATGGTAAATTAAGTAAACGCGATGGCGATCGTTTGGGATTCCCTGTTTACGCGATGAACTGGACCGATGCGAACTCTGGCGATACAACAAAAGGTTTTCGTGAGATGGGTTTCTTGCCGGAGGCTTTCGTCAATATGCTTGGGGTGTTAGGCTGGAATGATGGAACTGAACAGGAACTTTTTTCTTTAGATGAATTGATCCAGAAATTCGGCGTTGACCGTATCAGTAAAGCTGGGGCGAAATTTGATTTTGAAAAAGCAAAATGGTTTAACCACGAATGGATCAAACGATCTTCAACAGAGTCGTTGTTACCGCAGATCAGAACAGTTTTGGAACATCATCAAGTAGCGGCTGATGATACTTATGTGAGTAAGGTATTGGATGCGGTAAAAGAGCGCCTGACCTTTGTGGAAGATTTTTGGAGCCAAGCGTCGTTTTTCTTCCTGCAACCTGCAGAGTATGATTTAAATGCAGTAAAGCCTAAATGGTCTGCGGAAAAAACTGCATTTTTTGAAGGCATTAACCAGTCTTTCGCAGGATTTAATACCTGGAAGGCCTCTGAGTTGGAACCTTTCTTCAAGGATGCAATTCAGGCATCCGGAATGAAAATGGGCGAACTGATGATGCCATTCCGTATTATGTTAGTCGGTGGGAAATTTGGACCAGATGTGTTTCAGATAGTTGAACTGCTGGGCAGAGATGAAGTCGTAAATCGTGTGAAAAAAGCACTTCAGGAATTTGATGCTTAAAGTAATAGCGTATAAAATACTAAAAGAGGCTATTTGCATTGATTTGCAAATAGCCTCTTTTAGTATTGTTGACTAGGGTTTCCATGAGTTTACTATGCTCATTTTACTGGAAAAGTTTATTTTCTTTGGCTTTGATGGAGTTGTTAGACCTTGTTAGGTAGGCGTCCCCTAGTTTGGTTATACTAGGCGTTTCCCTAGTTAGATTTATAAGTAAGGTAACCTCAGCCGGATATAAAGGGTCTTGACTGGGCCAAATAAGAATATTATTCCGGTGACAACTAATCCCAGCATTCCGAGGTAAGTAAATATTTCCATATTGCTGATTAGCGATGCTTGCTGACTCAAACTTCCGGAAAGACTTTTACTAACAATACGGTTTGCCACTTGATCGCCATATAATCCGCTATATTTCTCGATTAATGTGTTCCAGTAATTCATTGTCAACGGATTGCTTGTATTCAGTGTCTGTTCGAGTTGATTATAATGCTTTTTATTTAGTATATAGCTGATGTTTTGGATAAATGCAAATCCAATATTGGTACTCCAAAATCGAACAGTTGTACCCATGAGGCCGGCATTGCCTACATGTTGCGATTCGACACCTGTTAAAATGTAAATCACCAACGGGGTGAATAACCAGCCTTGTCCGATGCCCTGAATGAACAAAGGTAGACCAATGGCCCAGATTGTGGTATCAGGATAAAAGGTAGGGACAAAGAGAAAACAGGAAATTGCCAATATCAGAAAGCCAAAGCCAAAGCTATATTTAGGCGATACGTCGCGTAGAAGTAAGACGCCAGAACTGCCAACACCCAGGATAGTACCTATGACATTGATGTATTGTACATCAATAATGTAGTGCCAGGGCCATTTCCAGACGGTAGCCATGACGGTATAGACATTGTTGAGGCTGCTGCGAATAATATAAAAGAGAAAAAATAGGATAACTCCCAAAATCACATTTTTGTATCTCAAGACCTCAAAGTGAAAAAGAGGTCTTTTGACCAAACTTTGTTTAATTATAAAGAGTGCTCCGAACACCAGGAAAAGGGCAAAGTTGATGGTAATATTGGTGTGTTCAAACCAATAGTGTTTACGGCCATAAATTAGGACATAAGCGCCGCAACTCAATGAGAGCAGCAGAAACAGACAACTTGTGAGATCCAGTTGATAGAGGGGGAATTTTTTACTTAAGCGGTTATTGTTGAGTAAGAGCAGGGCTATCGCAATCACAATCAAATGCCAATAGAGTACAACGTGGATCATATCTTGCCATCCATAATCCATAATACTTTCTTTGAGCAAAGATGTTGTTAAGGTTGAGCCAGTAAGCATAAATGTATACAGGAAGAAATAGGCAATGGTGCGGCTCTTAGCATGTTTAATCTGGTTCATAACCATTGGAAGGAAGCAAGCTCCTTCAAGTACACAGAAAATACCTTCGGCTACACGCAGAACGCCAATAAGGATTGGATCTTTTGTCAATGAGATGCCTATTAAGATGAGGATGGAAGCACTGCAGGTCAACAGGATATATGTTCTCACCCTGAAATAAGAAAAAAGCCGCTGAAATATGAGTAAAGCAACCACAATGGCACCATACATCAAGGAAAGGAAATATTGAATATCTTCGGTTTCGATGTCAAGCGTCGACGCAGTAAATGCCGTGTTTGAATGGAAGAGCGACATTAACATGAGATGGGGAAACATCGCTAATATCATAAGCGGAAGTTTGATCCATTCGGGAACCCAGCTATAGTATAAAGATTTGTTGTTAAGCATGGTCAAATTAGGATTGATGGGCGGCATGAATGACAACGTTCATTCCGGCACGTAGTTTTTTAAGATCCTGCTGTGGATCAAAGACAATTTTAACGGGGATGCGCTGCTCTATTTTTACGAAGTTTCCGGTTGCGTTATCTTGGGGTATTACGGCAAATTTGGAACCTGATGCTGGAGAAAAAGAATGGATCTTTCCTTTAAAAAGAAGGTTGGGAAATGCATCCACCTGTATCGTCACGATAGTGCCTTCTATAAGATCTTCGAGCTGTGTTTCCCTGAAATTTGCATCGATCCATTTCTCTTCGCTAACTACATTTGCCAGCGTCTGGCCTTCCTTCACAAATTGTCCGGGTTGTATAGTCCGCTTGCCCACAAAACCGTCATAGGGCGCAGTTACTACGGCATAAGAAAGGAAAAGCTGCGCATTTGTTTTTGCGGCCTTTTTGATGTTAATATTCGCTTTTGCAGGTAACTCGTTTGCTTTTTCTTTGCTGGTATTCAGTCGCGCGGAATGATACTCTTCTGTCATAGCATGTAGTTGTGCTAATGCTAAATCGTAAGTTGCTTGGGCATTGTCGTATTGCTGTCTGGTTGCCGCATCAGCCTCATATAATTTCTTGAATCGACTATAATCCTGTTGCGTTTGCCATACACTTACTTTTGCTGCTTCTAATCTTGCCTTTTGAACCGAAATACTATTGGCAGTCGCATTGGCTGTTTTGCTGATTACCTCGGCATTTCTCTGGCTACTTTGGAGTTCGGCATTTGCGATATCTACCCTGGTCTGATATTCACTTGCATCTATGATTAATAGGGTGTCACCCTGATGCACATATTGATTTTCTTCAAATCGGACTTCTTTGATAAAACCGGGGATCCGACTAGCAACAGGGGTCACATATTGATCTATCTGTGCATCATTGGTCGTTACATATTGATGAGTAAAAATCAGATGCTTGGCCAGGAAGCCAATACCGGCCAATAATAATATACTGGCAAATAGGACAAGCACTCTATTAAATCCTTTTGTTTTGTCTTTTTTATCTTTTCTATTCATTATTCCATTCTACTTGCGCATTTTCCAAATTCTTCAGCTTTAGCATTCAGATCCACATTCCGATTCTGGTTATGAATTACCTGATACATCAATATCTGTCAATGCATTTTACTTAAAAGGGGGGCTTGAGTCCCGATCGACGTTTCTGTTTGGGAATATGGCCCGTACAAAGATACTGTAGGACGGAAATGATTTGTTTTGTATAGTCGGACGGATATTTGTTTATTTGCGCCATATTGTCGAAATAACGTAATTTTGAGTTATGGAAGAGGGCAAACTTGCAGCGATTGATGCTGAGCACTATGATTTTTATGTCGACCACCTCTACGTAGATCGTATTGATTCTCGCGAGTATCAACATAAAAAGGCGCGCCTGTTGTACGCTGAAGGCGGGATTATTCATGTATTTACAGCAACAAAGCACTGGTATTTGCCTGCAAGATTTTATATGTGGATTCCGGCAGATACAACTTATCATCTGGAAAGTACAAGCTCTCGTATTCCACTCTATAGTTTTTACTTTAAAGAAAGGCCGGGTATGCCATCTGTGCTTTCGGTGCCAAATATATTTCTAAGCAATGATTTGATGCGTGAAATGTTTTTATTTGCTCGAGATTGGGCTGGCGGGGTGAGCAAGATGACTGAATATTCTAAATATTGTCTCTTGCGTGCGATGATGGCTATTATTCCAGATACGAGTTCACCAGTAGATGCTTTTCCGATGCAGCATCCCTATCCTAAAAGTGAAAAGCTCAAAAGTGTGGCTCGGTATCTCAACAGCAACATCGATCAGGCCTTTACCATTGAACAGATTGCTGCGCGTTTTGGAATGAGTAGCCGCTCCTTATCCAGGCTTTTTAAAGAAGATATGGGCATCAGTTATATTCGGTTTTTAAGAGCGATACGAATTGCGAAAGCGCTGGAGCTCATGTCTGAAAATAACTACTCCATTCTCGAAATCGCCATGCGCGTGGGTTACAACGAGCTCTCTTCTTTCAGCAACATTTTTACACGCGTGACGGGTATTCGTCCATCGATTTATATGGCGAAGATCAATGGATACAAATAGCAGTAGTGATTGTATTTAGGCTAAAAGTTCCTGCAGATCTTCCTGAGAAAGTGACTTGATAAAGCTTTCTTCGGTTGTGATCAGGCTTTGTGCGATCGATTTCTTCTTATTCTGTAAGGCTAAGATTTTTTCTTCAACGGTATCTTTGCTGATAAATTTATAGATAAAGACGTTGCGCGTCTGACCGATGCGGTGCGAACGGTCTACGGCCTGTTGTTCTACGGCCGGATTCCACCAAGGGTCTAGGATAAAAACATAGTCTGCTTCAATAAGATTGAGTCCCACACCACCTGCCTTTATCGAAATGAGGAATAGCTTGGTATCGTTGTTTTTACGAAACTGACTGACCGCTTCATCCCGATTTTTTGTGCCACCATCCAGGTAGGCGTAGTTTATTCCTTTATGATCAAAATATTGGCGGAAGATATTGAGTTGTTTTACAAACTGCGAGAAAATCAGCACTTTGTTACCTCTCTGCATGACCATTTCAAGTGTTTCAATGACCGCTTCGAACTTACCGGAATCGCCCGAAAATTTCTCATCCACCATTCTGGGGTGATTGGCTAATTGCCGCAGCTTTGTCAATCCTTGTAAAAGTGCAATTTGGCTAGATTTTGGTTTGTTTTCCAATTGTCCGTCGAGGATTGCATTGCGATATTCAGATTTAACCTTCTCGTAAAGTTCGGACTGTTTTTCTGTCATCTCACAGTAGAGTACCTGTTCTGTCTTTGGCGGTAATTCTCTTGCCACCTGATCTTTTGTACGTCTTAATATAAACGGTTTAACAATCGCCTGGAGGCGTTGTGCTTTTTCTTCGTCTTTTTTCTTTTCTATTGGCTGCACAAACTCCTTTTGAAAATAGGTGTAACTACCCAACAGTCCGGGATTGGTGAAGTGCATCTGTGCCCAAAGATCCGAAACTGAATTTTCGACCGGGGTTCCACTTAAGGCCAGTTTATTTTTACTTTTTAGGCTTTTTACGGCTTTGAAAGATTTGGATGTAGGGTTTTTAATGTTCTGGCTTTCATCCAAGATAATATAGTTAAAATAGAAGCTACTCAAAGTATCCTCGTCTATACGTGCTATCCCGTAGGTGGTGATTATCAAATCATATTTGGAGAATAGTGAGGCATCTTTAATACGGTTATTCCCGGTATGAAGGTGAATATTAAGCTGTGGCGCGAATTGATGTGCTTCTTTTTGCCAGTTATATACTAATGAAGTCGGTAAGACCAAAAGCGAAGTACGTACATCCTGTTCATTCTGAAGCAGTTCTTTTTGTTGCTGCAATAAGGCTAATGTTTGTATGGTTTTACCTAAGCCCATATCATCCGCAAGACAGCCTCCAAACTTATACTGCTTTAGAAAATTAAACCAATTGTATCCTGCCTTTTGGTATGGGCGAAGATTTCCTTTGAAATGTTTTGGTTCGGGAATATCTGCAATTTCTTCGAAGTTGGCCAGATTTTGAAGTTTTCGGGTAAATACCAGTTGCGTATGTTCGCTAATTTCAAAGAGTAGGCCTATATGTACCTTATTTAATTTAAGTTCATGGCGATCTGCAGAAAATTGAAATAAATGATTGTACTGTGCAAACCATTCTTCGGGAATCATGGCAATTTCTCCATTCGGTAAAGTAAATTCCTTAATGTTATTGAGGATATGATTGCGCAGCTGAATAAATGGGATTTCGTAAGGTCCAAATTTTGCGATAGCACTGATATCAAACCAATCATTGTCTTCTTCAATGGAGATATCCAGCGAGGTCTGTCCTATGAAGAAGCACTTTTCTTCATTATTTTGTACAATTTGAAAGCCAAGTTTCTCCAGTTGTTCTTGGTGATTATTTATCCAGTCAAATATGGAAAGTCGTTTTCCAGCGGCTATCACTGGTGTCAATAAACCGAGTTGAAGGTCAAAATCCTGTAGCCCCAGCTTTTTTAAGTTTTCATGCTGTTGTTCTTCCCATTGCAAAGATCGTTTGACACGGTGGAAAATATAACGATCGTCTTCCTCCTGATAGACCATGCGGACAGTAACTTTATTTTCGGCACCAGCTGTAAAGATATGTTTACCGTACTTAAATTGCAGTTGAAGTTGTGAAGCTCCATCTTCGATATAAATCAAACGGAGAATTGGAATTGCTTGATGCTGATGGGTTTGGATGTCGAATCCTTCGGCATAAACATGATAGCGTTCTATCAAGCCACAGACAAAGGTTTCAAAATATTTTTTTTCAGTGCTCCTACCGACAGAAATATAGCGTTTATTCAAGAAGGGGCTAAGCTTTTTCCCTTCAAGGGTCTGATCGAAATAATAAAGGGTATTATTTAAAAGTAGCCATGCTTGTACATTGGTCAGCACGATAGCATTTTTGAACATGAACTCCAAACGCTGATTTTCGTATTTGATGGTCGGGAAATAGCGTGTTTCTTCTTCGTTTCGACGGAAATGAAAAAGTATCGAGGCGGCAGATGTGGCCAGTTTAATTTCTTGATCTGCAGGATACCCATCTTTGCTCATCATAAAGAATGGTTTGTCTCCAACAGTTTCAAAAAATTGAATCATTTTTTCATCTATTTTAGGACGAAGGAGTTCATAAAGCTTTTTATCAAAAACTTTGGAAAAGAAATCTACAGGTCTGATCGCTTTTTTGTAGTATTTTTTGATGAGGTGTGTTTGTTCGATTTCATCAAGCAGTCGAATGAGTTTGTAATCTACTTCATCTAATTCGGCGGCGTAGGCACCGACAGTGTTACTAAATATGCGTTGATATCGGAGTGAGTAAGTCCCATTGGGATTGAGTTGGACCATGTGTGGCTCAATGAGATAGCCGAGATAAGGGTGCTCACATATGGAATAAACGATTTTATATACTGGGAATGACTTTGACTGTTGCATTAAAAATAGCGGACCTTATAAATAAAGGTATCTAATATACAATAAAATATACCATTACTCGCAATTTGCCTGATGAAATTTTAAAAATTGGCGTGCTTGGATTGAAGATTCTGGAAGCGATTAGTGTTGATTGCCTGTAGCAACCTAATAGTTTCCATTGAAGACAAACTGCGCCGGTCCTTTTAAGAACACCTTTGTAAAATGCTGACCATTTTTATGGAAGGAGATGTAAAGCTGCCCTCCTAATACGCGGATAGGAATATTGATATCGCCTGTGAGATTCTGCTTTAGGGCGACGGCCATGGCTGCTGCAGTAGCACCAGTGCCACAGGCATAGGTTTCATCTTCGACACCGCGTTCAAAAGTACGCAGGAAATAACCGTCTCTTTCTGCTTCGATGAAATTTACATTGATGCCATCTTTTCCATATGTCGCATTATTACGAATGGCGTAGCCGTCTTGATAGACATTTTTATGCGCGAGATTTTCTACAAATTCAACATAGTGTGGAGAACCTGTTTGTAACAGGTAGGCGTCTCCATCACGGGCAAAATCTTGCACGTCGATCATTTGGAGATTGACAAGATCTGCAGATAAAGATGCATGGTGTATACCGTCTACTGCCAAAAAGACAGTTTTGTCAGTAATAATGCCAAGGTCGCGAGCAAAGGCGACAATACAACGGCCTCCATTACCACACATGCTTCCTTCTCTACCGTCTGCATTAAAGTAAACCATCTCAAAATCGTAATTTTCGTTCTGCTGTAAGAGCATCAGCCCGTCAGCACCAATACCAAATCGGCGGTCACATAGCTTCGCTACTAATGCTTCGTCTGCTCTGTCAAATGCATTTTGGCGATTGTCTACTAAGATGAAATCATTGCCTGCTCCTTGGTATTTAGAGAATCTTACTTTTGTTGCCATTCTGTTGATTTTTAGTAACAAAAGTACGTTTTTTTGTTACAAAAAAACCTTCTAAAGTTAAGATTTGTTAAAATGGTTGTATTTGTCTAGTAATTAACATTTTTTAACGTGTCGGATTTTCCGAAGGTTTCGAAATGGTATTACATTTGAACATATCCGAATAAAATCGGTAATTTTAAGAGCAAAAGTTATCAGCTTATATTAAGACATTTTAAAATAGAAATAAGTTTATGAATAAGGTCGGTTTAACGCTATTAACAGCTGTTTTCGGTGGAGCGGTAGCATTAGGAGGTTACAAGCTTATTGAGAATAAGAAGTTTGATGGTATGTCTTTCGAAGACAAACAAAAGGTTTATTTTGCAAATAATCCAACAGGAGTGATGTCCTCTACAGGTAACCCTGATTTTACGCAGGCTGCTGCTGCGGTGTCACCGGGTGTTGTACATATTAAAACCACATATAGCCGTAAGGGATCACAACAATCGCAGGGTTCTCCGTTTGACATGTTTGAAGAGTTTTTTGGCATGCCACAGGGGGGCGGGCGACGTCAAATGCAGTCGCAACCTGTACAAGCTTCTGGGTCAGGTGTAATTATCTCAGATGATGGTTATATCGTAACCAACAACCATGTGGTGGAAGATGCAGACAAGATTGAAGTTGTATTAACAGATAAGCGAACATTTGAAGCTAAATTGATCGGACGTGACCCAAATACCGACCTAGCTTTATTGAAGGTATCGGGCAAGGGGCTTCCCGTTGTTAAATTAGGTAACTCAGATAATGTCAATGTTGGTGAATGGGTATTGGCTTTTGGCTATCCACTTGGACTTCAGTCTACAGTGACTGCAGGTATCATTAGTGCGAAAGGGCGTCAGATTGGGATTTTAAGTGAAGGCCAGCAACAACAGCGTGGTAACCCATTTGGAGGTGGACAAGACCAAATTCCTGTCAGTTCAGCGATCGAATCTTTTATTCAGACAGATGCGGTAATTAATAGGGGTAATAGTGGCGGCGCTTTAACAAATGCTTCGGGTGAATTGATCGGTATTAATTCCGCTATTGCTTCTCCAACAGGTACCTATGCGGGTTATGGTTTTGCGATTCCTGTCAATTTGGTAAAGAAAATTGTTGATGACTTTGTTGAATACGGTAATGTAAAACGTGGTTACATCGGGGTAACTTATACTGAAATAACACCTGAATTGGCGAAAGAGAAGGGTTTTGCAGATGTTGATGGTCTTTATGTTCAGGATGTCGTAGCTGGTGGTGCTGCTGAGGCCGCAGGTATCAAGAAAGGTGATATATTGTCCAAAATTAATGGAAAAGTAATTACAGGTTCGCCTGTTTTAAGTGAAACTATAGGTCGTGCGCGTCCTGGAGATAAAGTAAATGTTACTTACAAACGAGATGGTAAGGAAAAACAGGTTACGATGACATTGAAAGGTGAAGATTCGTTAAAATCTGCGAATGCTGGCGGAAAAGCTTCGAAAAGCGCAACCGAAATTTATAACAAATTAGGAGCAAGCTTTATTCCTGCGTCTGCACAGAAGAAAAAGGAATTGGGTGTGAACTCCGGAGTTGTTGTCACTCAGGTGAATCGTGGTGGTATCTTTGATTACTTCGGTGTAGAGCGCGGGTTAGTTATTACTGAGGTCAACGGAAAGGCTGTTAATTCAGTGGATGATGTTGAAGCCGCTTTAGGAGCAACACAACGTAATATTGTACGTTTGAAAGGTGTGTCGCCTCAAGGTGGTGCTGTTCAATTGAGCTTCCCAGTAGAATATTAAGCATAGAATTAAGAATTGGTTGATTAATATAGTTTAGGTGGCTCTAGCCTTTAGGTTAGGCCACCTTTTTTTTGGCTTGGCAAAACTGCCTACGGTAAGGTTTGATTTCTTTTACAAAGGTGGAAGAAGCAACACCGTATTAAAAAAACATGGCTTGGTAAGAAGTTGGTCACTTTTAAGCGGGTTGTTTCGTTAATAATTTTAGTTTAGCTATTTTGCGGAATAAAAGTACAGAAGCAACTTGGCACTTGATAAGCTCAGACTTTTTGGACTTGCAATCTACTATAAATAGTGCTATTAATGAATCGATGGGGTGGCTAGTTGATTTAATTGAGTTTTTACGGAATTAGTCGAATTCCATAGCAGTAGTGGTATTTATTGTATAGCTTTTTAAACGTTATAAAAATGAAGATTTTAATGGTTTGTTTGGGTAATATCTGTCGTTCACCCCTTGCACACGGTATATTGAAGCAAAAGGCATTGGATAAACAATTGAACTGGGTCGTTGAATCGGCTGGTACAGGTGATTGGCACATTGGTGAAGCACCCGATCATAGGGCGATCGCAGTTGCCAAGAAATATGGTATCGATATATCGGGTCAGCGGGCCCGGCATTTTAAACCACAGTTTTTTGCTGAATATGATCTGATATTTGTCATGGATAGACAAAATTATGCAGATGTTTGTGCTCAGGTTATAGACAAAGCCGATCTGAACAAGGTTAAATTATTTTTAGGAGACGATATTGTTCCTGATCCCTATTTTGATGATAATTTGTTTGATCCGGTTTTTCAAATGATTGACCAACGTTGTGCAGAGGTGATTGCCAAAGAAGGGAATCGAATAGCATAAATGTATTCTTCTATATGTAAATTTGTTCGCAAATCAACACAAACTTATCTTAGTTTGTTTAAATCAAAAAAATGAAGGCAGCTGAAGTTAACAAGAAATGGATTATCCTGCAGGAGGAGATTGCTGCACTATTTGATATGGAAAAGCCAGACATCAAGGTGTGTTTATTCCTCATTGGTGTTCAGGAATTGGGCAAGGGAGCCCAGAAATTCTCGAAGCGGGAAAAGGAAGAGTTGATGCATATTGCCACTTGTCGTCTTTTTAGTGCGATGGGATTTTATACGCTGAAAGGTCTTGATGAGGAAGGATGGCCGCATTGGGAATTAATAAAACCAATTCCTAACTATACACTTTTGGAACAAGAACTGATTATGAAGTCTCTGATCATCGATTATTTTGAGGAATTAAATGTTATCTAGCGATCACGTCAAGAGAAAAATTAAATGTTCAAATGGGAACGTAGAACTATTAACAGATGAAATTTTTAAAAGCTAGTTTAATTGCAGTATTCTGCTTTTTACAGGTTTTGGCATTTGCGGCTAAACCTGAATTTAAATATGTACAGATCGTTACTGACAAGGGCATCTGTATTGTGCGGCTGTATAATGAAACGCCAAAACATCGAGATAACTTTGTCAAATTGGCAAAAAGCCAATATTATGATGGGACGCTGTTCCACCGCGTCATTCAGAATTTTATGATTCAAGGGGGTGATCCTGACTCAAAAAATGCGGTTGGCGGAGCTCAGTTGGGTAATGGGGGGCCTGGATACACCATTCCTGCGGAGATTCAGGATGGTTTATTTCACAAAAAAGGTGCTATCGGAGCTGCCCGGGATAATAATCCTGAAAAAGCTTCGTCGGGCTCTCAGTTTTATCTTGTTCAGGGAAAGGTATTTAGTCCTGAAGATCTCAATCGGTTGGAGCAGACCCGAATGAATGGCAAGAGATTTTCTGATACTCAACGTCAGGTATACACCACTATTGGTGGTGCGCCCCATTTAGACTGGAATTATACTGTATTTGGTGAGTTGGTCAAAGGTGTAGATGTTATCGATCAGATTGCAGCGGTAAAGACAGATCAGCATGATAGGCCAGAAACCGATCAAAAAATGACCATGCATGTACTTACGAGGCGAGAGGCATTAAACTTGGAACGTGAACTTAAAGGTTTAAAACCTCAAACGGGTATCTTTTCAAAGATTGGTGATTTATTCTCTTCAAAGGACTACTAATGTTATGTTGAAATAATATATTAGGGATTGAGAAGGTTTCTTGTTTCTATAATCTAGCATCACAATAATAAACAATGAAAATAGTAACTTATAATGTGAATGGCTTGCGTGCGGCCTTAAAGAAAGATTGGTTGGGCTGGTTGAAAGCTGTAAATGCAGATGTCATCTGTCTTCAGGAGATTAAGGCTACGCCTGATCAGATTCCCGAAGTTGCCCTACTGGAGGAAATGGGCTATGAGCATTACTGGTATCCAGCGCAAAAGAAGGGGTACAGCGGAGTTGCCTTGTTTACCAAGCTGACACCTAAGCATATTGAGTACGGTTGTGGTCATGAGGATTATGATTTTGAAGGTCGTATTATCCGTGCTGATTTTGATCAACTGTCGGTGATGAGTACCTATTTTCCTTCGGGTACAACCGGGGACGTAAGACAGGATTTTAAATACCGCTTTTTGAAGGATTTTCAGTTGTATAGCGATAAGCTTTTGGTGGAAAAGCCGAATCTGGTTGTCTGCGGTGACTATAATATTTGCCATCGTGCCATCGATATTCATAATCCAAAATCAAATGCGAACTCTTCGGGATTTCTTCCGGAAGAGCGCGAATGGATGGAGAATTTTATTAATTCAGGTTATATTGACTCTTTTCGCCATCTAAATCCAGATCCGCACCATTATACCTGGTGGAGTTATCGTGCTGGAGCGCGTGCAAAGAATTTGGGTTGGCGCATTGATTATAATATGGTTTCTAAGTCTTTGGCCGACCATATCAAATCTTCCAGTATATTGCCGGATGCTGTGCATTCCGATCATTGCCCGGTAGTATTAGAGCTAGCGCTCCAATAAAATGTTAATCATACAAAAGGCTTNNAAGCCTTTTGTATGATTAACAGCAGCAGCACTGCCTTTGAATAGCTATTTTAACTGACTATGAATGATGGAAAGCTGCTGAGCAACTTTTTCTGCAATCGTCAGAAATGATTTTGTTACAGGATCTTCGTTGTCTATCGCAATGGGGAATCCATTATCTCCAGCATCAGAAATACCCTTTAATAGTGGTATCTCGCCAAGGAAAGGTACTTTATATTCTTCAGCTAACCTTTTTCCGCCGTCTTTTCCAAAAATATAATATCTATTATCAGGAAGCTCCGCTGGTGTAAAATAAGCCATATTTTCCACCACGCCCAGTAACGGAATATTGATACTATCCATTAAAAACATACCTATACCTTTGACAGCGTCAGCTAGGGCAACTTGCTGCGGAGTAGTGACGATCACTGCGCCCGCAATCGGGAAAGTTTGTGATACGGTAATATGGATGTCGCCTGTACCTGGCGGCATATCAACCACTAGATAATCGAGTTCACCCCAGTGTGCATCATTAAAGAGTTGCTTGATTGCAGAGGTGGTCATGGGGCCACGCCATGGGATAGGCTGGTTTGGGTCGGTGAAGAATCCGATTGAAAGTAATTTTAGTCCAAATTTTTCAAGCGGTTCAATCTTAACCTGGCCATCAGGCATTTCTACTGATCCGGGTTTAGCACCTTCTAGGCCAAACATAATCGGAAGTGAAGGTCCATAGATGTCAGCGTCTAAAAGTCCTGTTTTAGCTCCTTTAGCATGGAGAGCAAGCGCCAAATTGGCGGCAACAGTTGACTTTCCAACTCCACCTTTTCCTGAGGAAACCAAGATGATGTTTTTAATGCCTGAAACCTGTGCGCCTTGTTTCCCGATCACATTGGATGTCATGTTGATCTGAACTTCGAGATTTTTGTCGATGAAATGAGCGATGGCGTTTCGGCACGCGTGTTCAATATGGGCCTTAAGTGGACAAGCGGGAGTAGTTAAAATGACATCGAAAGAAATTTTTTCACCTTCGATCCCGATATTTTGAATCATATTCAATGTGACAAGATCCTTTTTCAAATCAGGCTCTTCTACATAGGATAATGCATTTAATATTTGTTCTTTGGTAACCATCTATTGTTCATTTGTAATCATGGATTACAAAACTACTCATTGCGGATCAATTTCATGTCATTTCTCTGTTTTTAATGGGATTAAAGTTACTGGATATAGGGCTGGCTTTTAGGAAAGATCGCTTTCGTGGAACATTTTCATTTTTATGTAATTAATGCGTTTGTCAATAAATTTGTCGTGCTGAAGTCACGGATAAAAGCGACCATCGTTTCCGTGAATTATAATTGTATATACAGCCAAATTTATCTAAGTTTGACTGTTGATATGCATGAGTTTGCATTTAGTAATAATTATGTCCAATCGATTTATAACATCTTTTAAGTCCCGCAAATGGCGATGGCTTTATATCTCTTTAGCTGCTATTTTGGTTTTGGCGTTTGCAGTTGGCGCGTATGCTTATCAAAAAAGAGATGTGATGCTCATGGGGGTAATCAACAAAGCAAAAGCGAAGTTGCTTGAAAAATATGATTTGGATTTGAAGATCCAATACTATGCTTTCCGTGGAATTAATGCTGTACAGTTTAAGAATATCCAATTATTGCCTAAAAATAGAGACCAATTGGCTCAAATTAATGATCTGACAGTATCGGTAAAATTATGGCCCTTATTATTCGGGGATGTGAAGTTGGGACAGGTTATTTTAGATCACGGTACGGTTTCTCTTATAAAAAAGGATTCAATTAGTAACTACGATTTTCTGTTTAAAAAGCAGAAGAAAGACACAATAGAAAATGATAATCCGAAACAGAATCTGGCAGCTTTGGCAGATCGATTGTTGAAAAATGTGTTTTTTAAAATTCCCAATGATCTCGATCTGAAGAGCCTTGAACTTTCTTATCGTGATGACAGCACTTCACAACGTGTTGTTATTCCTTCTGCTGTGATCGATGGCGGTGATATGGAAACTAAATTTTTGTTAAACGATCATGAGGCCGCCTGGAATCTAACGGGAACAATTGATTCGGATAATCAAGAATGTGACCTCCGTCTTTTTTCTGATAAGAAGGGCGTAAATCTTCCCCTATTGCAACGCAAATTTGGTCTTGCTGTAAGTTTTGATGAAATATCCTTCCGATTGGACAAAGCACACAGAAGAAATAAGGAATTGCTGGAACTGCATGGGCAATGGGGATTTAAAAATTTAAAAGTAAATCATAGGCGTATTTCTAGTAAAGATGTGATCTTTCCTGAGGCCCAAATGCAGGGGGCTCTGAATATCGGAGCGTCTTCTCTCGAAGTAAGCAAAGAAAGTACGGTAAAGGTCAAAGATTTTGTGTTTTCTCCCTACGTTAAATATATTCACAAACCCGAGAAAGAGCTCTTTTTGGCTATTCATACGGATAAGATAGAAGCGCAACACTTTTTTGATGCTATACCAGTTGGATTGTTTCCAGGTCTGGAAGGAATTCAGGTGGAGGGGCACATTCAATATGACCTGAATTTTGCTCTTGAATTTAAGAAGCCTGAAAATCTCCTTTTCTCTTCTAAAATGGACGATAAGGATTTAAAGGTCGTGAAATGGGGAGAGGCTAATATTGCAATGTTAAACACTCCTTTCACGTATACCGCTTATGAAGATGGCAAGCCGATGCGGGAGATCGTTGTGGGCCCACAGAATCGCAATTTTACGCCTATCGATCAAATCTCCCGTTATATGCAAATTAGCTTGATCAATACCGAGGACCCATTTTTCTTTAAGCACAAGGGCTTCGAAGAGAAGGCTTTTAAATTGTCCATTGTTACAAACATCAAGGAAAAAGGATTTAAGCGTGGAGCCAGCACAATATCGATGCAGCTGGTGAAAAATGTTTTTCTAAATCGCAATAAGACGGTTGTACGGAAGCTGGAGGAAATTCTGTTGGTATGGCTGATGGAGCGCTCTCAGCAAGTGAGCAAAAAACGCATGTACGAGGTTTATCTCAATGTGATCGAATGGGGAAATAATGTCTATGGCATTACCGAAGCTGCACGCTATTATTTTGGAAAAACTCCAGCACAATTAGGCCTTGGAGAGAGTATATTTTTGTCAAGTATTGTTCCACGACCTAAAAAAGGGTTGAACTTTTTTGACTGGACAGGTCACTTAAAAGGGAATATGTTGCGGTATTTTAATACTTACGGTCATATTATGACGAAAACCGGACAGATTAGCGTGGATTCAACAACCTCAAATTATGGGTTTTATGAGGTTGTTCTGCAACCACACCTGCGTGCAGCAAGACCGGCTGTGGTGGATTCTGTCGATATATTCGATATGGGTGAAGATCCGTTGTTGTTCGATCGTCTTGATAGCAGCCTTCCTGGCGACAATCTCGAAAGTGTATCTGTTCCAAAGAAATTAAACAAAATGGATCTCACGGAAAAGAAGGACGAGGAAACCGGTGAGCAGGATAAGCCAAAGCGATCGTTATTTGACAAGATATTGGGGCGTAAAAAAGAGGAAAAAGATCAGGATGCACAAAAGTAGTGTGTGTCATGAAAGAATAATAATAGCATGAGAAACATAGAAATTGACGGATTGTTATTTGAGCCTCTCATTGAAGAGGAGCAGATTCAGAAGCGTGTTCGCCTGATGGGTATCGATATAAGTCTGCGTTATGAGCATAAACAGCCTATTTTTATAGGCGTATTGAATGGATGTTTTATGTTTATGGCAGACTTGCTCAAGCAAATTGAAGTTCCGTGCGAGATGTCATTTATTAAATTGGCATCGTACATCGGAACAGGCCAATCTGAGTTAAATGAGCTTTTAGGGCTTGGTATTGATCTGGAAGGGCGTGATGTGATTATCGTGGAAGATATTGTCGACTCTGGGCATTCACTCAAACATACGTTGGATGCGGTAAAAAAATTAAATCCAGCGAGTGTCATTGCCTGTGCGCTTTTGGTGAAACCTGACGCGCTGCAGTATCATTTCGAGGAATTGAATTATGTTGGGTTTGAAATAAGTAAAGAATTTGTGGTCGGGTATGGCATGGACTTTAACGGGCTAGGCCGGAATCTGCCCGATATCTATAAAAACATACCTGGTTAGAAAAAACGGGATGTTCTAAGAGTTTGAAACAAAGATGTTTTCTTTGATTTTTAGTGCACTGCGCTATTTCACATTGCAGTGCACTGGTGTTTTTTTGTGTTTATGATACTGCATCTGCAGGATATTTAAAAGAGCAAATTTCAACATGATCATTTACCATTCCAACGGCCTGCATGTAGGCATAGCAGATGGTAGATCCAAAAAACTTAAAACCTTTTTTCTTCATATCTTTGGCGATTTTATCAGAAATATCAGTAGTAGCTGGTACGTGTTGTAAACTGGACCAATGGTTTACGATGGGCTGCTCTTCGGGTAAGAAGCTGTATAAATAGTTGTAAAAGCTGCCATGTTCGGCCTGGACTTTTTTGAAAAGCCTCGCATTTGTGATGGTTGACTCAATTTTATTGCGATGTTTTATGATCCCAGAGTCGGCGAGTAACTGTGCTACATTTTCATTATTGTAGTTTGCTACCTGATCGACATCAAAGTTAGCAAAAGCTTCTTGGTATGCCGTTCTTCGACGTAGGATAGTAATCCAGCTTAATCCCGCTTGTGCTGATTCTAATAATAAAAACTCGAATAAGGTTTTATCATCTTTGACTTGTCGGCCCCATTCGTTATCGTGATAGGCAACATATTGTTCGTCAGATCCGCACCATTGGCAGCGTGTGATTTCTTTGTGCATGTTCTATGAAGATTTTTTGAATGCAATATAACTTTTTATCCTAACTTTACGACCACAATTAAAGAGTTTCGATTATAGACGGTTCTTGAATATTTCATTGCCGTTAAAAGACAATTCATTTTAATGAACGCAGCTATTTTCAAATATCATATTCTATTTGTACTATTTCTTTTATTCGCAATAACGAAATTGAATGCGCAGGGGCGTACTTATCGAAACGTTGTTCAAGACGGTAGCACAATTGGGATTGATAGTACACATGTTGTAAAGGATTCGCTTTTAACGCCTAATGAGGAAGTTTTGGCATCCTTGAATCCAGCGTTACAGGATCAATATCGAATTGTAACATTGGAAAGGGAGGGGTTAATGGTTCATAATATTTATAGCTTCGATGTGCAGCAATATTTTCAAGGAGAATTGCGAACTAGCAAGTTGGATAGACAATATGGGACACTTAAAGTTCACCGGGAAAATTGGATTCTTTTCACAGTTCTTGCATTAATTTTTGGTGTTGGGATGATTCGGATATTTTTCCCTTCTGATATCAAATTGGTTTTTCAGGGGTATTGGGATGATCGGGTGTTGCTATCGGTGAGCAAAGAGGACACCATCTTGACGTCATGGCCTTTTATTTTTCTATTTATATTATTTTCAGGAGCATTGGGCTTATTTGTGAGTCTATTCTATGCCTATGAGTTAGATAGATTTGATTTTATCACGTTCTCCAATTATATGAAAACGGTGGGCATGGTTGGCGGCTTATTTGCGTTAAAAATCGGATTTATTCGATTCCTCTCCTTTGTGTTTGAAATTAGGAAGTTGGTAAAGGAATATGTGACAGTGCTGTATCTGATTTATTTCAATACACTTTTTTTAATGCTTCCTGTACTATTAATATTGAGTCTTGTCCCCTTAACATCGGTAGGTGTTGTACTGCACTTGGCCATTGTTGGAGCGGCATTACTTTTTTGTTATCGATTTCTTAAGACAGCGGCTCATATTATGTCGATGTATAAATTTTCAATTTCCTATTTAATTTTGTACCTTTGTTGCCTAGAAATAGCACCAATATTAATACTATTAAGATTATTGAGCTAAAAGTGGTTATATGCAAACTTCAGACGTAGAAAGAGCAAAGAAGGTAAAAAGTGTACTGGTAACTTTACCGAAACCTGAAAACGATAAGTCCCCTTATTATGATTTAGCAAAGAAATACGGGTTAAAATTAGATTTTCGAGGTTTTATACACGTAGAGGGAGTTCCTGCCAAAGATGTGCGTAGGGATAAAGTGAATTTGGCAGATTATTCTGCCGTAATATTTACAAGTAGAAATGCTGTAGATCATTATTTTAGAGTTTGCGAAGAGATGCGATTTGAAGTGTCTGCAGAGATGAAGTATTTCTGCATTTCGGAGACCATTGCGCTTTATCTTCAAAAGTATATTCAATATAGGAAACGAAAGATTTTCTTTGGTAAACAGACCGCGAAAGACCTTGAAGACGTGTTGAAAAAACACAAAAGTGAGAATTTCCTATTTCCATGTTCGGATGTAGCGAATGAGGAGACCAGGAACTGGTTACAGCAAAACGGCTATAAGTTTACACCAGCTGTGCTTTTTAGAACTGTTGTAAGCGATTTGACTGACCTAAAGGATGTTTTTTACGATGTTATCGTGTTCTTTAGTCCTTCCAGTGTACAGTCTTTATATGATAACTTCCCAGATTTTAAACAGAATAATACAAGGATTGCAGCATTCGGCGCTTCTACTCAACAGGCACTTTTGGATCATGGATTGATTTTAGATATTCCTGCTCCAACGCCAAAAGCTCCTAGTATGACTATGGCTGTTGAAGAATACATCAAAAAGGTAAATAAATAATAGCCTAGCAAAAGGTAAATATGGAAAAGGGTTCTTAAGACCCTTTTTTTTGTTATCTGTAGAGAGCTTGGCAAGCTAAGGGCTGTTGGGGCATAAGATCGGTAAACAGAAGCTTCCTTATGTTGGTCTATTGAGCTATGGACTGATGTTTAGCTGGATCGGAGGTGTTAAAATATAATAAAATGACGAAGGTCATTGAGATTTTAAGTATATTTCTATTAAATTGCTTAATATAATTCATTCTATGTAAAATAACGCATAGGTGGTATTTTTGAAATTTGGTAGAAATATTTTTTTATGTTTGTAATTAAGCAAAATTAATCAGTCGTGAAGTTAAAGCAAGTTGATAAAATTTCGGGCATTCGATCAGAGGACTTCCTAAAAAATTATCTGAAACCAGGTTTTCCTGTCATTATATCAGATTTTATAAGTGCAGAAAGTCCAGCGTGGAAGAAATGGAGTTATGATTACTTTAAAGAAATTGCAGGAGATATAAAAATAGATGTCTACGGAAAAGAGGAGGAATCGATGGACCGTGCTGCGAGCGCTCCTGTTGGCCATATGACATTTGCAGAATATTTGGACCTGATTACAAAAGAACCTACGGAGTTACGATTGTTTTTGTTCAATCTGCTTAAAATTCGTCCTGAACTGAAGCATGACGTTATTTATAACGATGTCACAGGTGGCAAGGTATTGCAATGGTTGCCATTTATGTTCTTTGGTGGTGAAGGTTCGAGTACCCGTAATCATTTCGATATTGATATGTCACATGTGTTTATCTCTCAATTTCAGGGGTTAAAGCGTATTTGGCTTTTCCCAAATGATCAATCTGATTTGATGTACAAATTGCCATACAATTTTCATAGTATTGCTAATCCAAAATACAGTAATGTAGAGGAATATCCTGGGATTAAGTATTTGGATGGCTACGAGGCAGTTATTCACCCTGGAGAGACTTTGTATATGCCCGCAGGATGGTGGCATTATATTCAATATGAAACTGAAGGGTATTCAATTTCCGTTAGGGCTTTAGCAAATTCAATCAGCGAGAAATTGAAGGGTGCGCGCAACTTGTTTATCACAAGACATTTTGATAATACGATGCGAAAGATCTTCAAAGGGCATTGGTTCAACTATAAAATCAATACAGCGAAACGTCGCGCTAATAATGCAATAAAAAGAAAAGTACGTTAATATAGAAAGGGGACACCAAATGTCTCCTTTCTATATTAACGTATTGATTACAAAAGATTAGTTTGACCTCTCCTGTCAAACCGTATTTCCTTTTATTCTTCTGCTTCGGCCCATTTGCTTGCTTCTCGATAAAATAAGGTATAGGGATCGCTTGGATAAACTATTGTGTCCGGATTATGCCGAAATGGAACATCCGGATTAAAGATTTCTTGTAGGATATCGCGTAAGAATCTGATAAAATTCTCTTTTTGGAATGCGAGAAATTCGTCGGTCAATATTCCCTCTTTACCACTGAATAAGGTTCCCTCTTCCCGCATTTTCCGCGCAACGTAGAGATGAGGTTCAAGGTGTTTTCTCCCTGTTTTCTGTTCAAATACATAGGCATAAAATAGCGTCTGCACCATGGCTTTATTTTCGGTATTGGGAGCAAATACTTGATCGATTTCTTTGAATAGAATCGAATCTCCGCCCGTTTTGTAATCGACAATTCTACTGATAATACGGTCGTCGTGTGTTACTACCTCGTCTACACGGTCAATAATACCGTATAGTGAGACTTGATGTTGCTCTCCATTGATTTGAAGTGGGAATGGTAAGATATAATCGGTGTCGTTTTCAAGTTCAATAATCCGAAATGACTTATAGTTATTGATGTCATATTCGAGATACATTTTGACATACTCGGAGGCAATTTTCAGCATGATCCGCTGCAAGCTATTTAAGTCCTTTTCTTCTTTTAATTCAATCTGATATTGAATGCCTATTTCTCGGGTCACATATGCTTCGATACGGTCTATCTGCCCGCGTAGCATATGTGTTGATGTAAACTCCTGTTTCCCTTTGAAGGGTAAAAATATATCCTCCATGACATTATGGATGACTGTTCCGAGCTTATTCATTTCAAATTCCTGAGAGAGTGAAGGTGGCTCTTTAATGTTGGCAATATGTTTTAGGAAAAACTGTAATGGAGATTGGAGGTATGTCGTCAGTGCGGTCGCCGATATCTTTTTCTGGTTAACGATAAAGTCCTCGTACATTTTTTTCCATATTTCGCCATGCTTTTGGATAACGATCTCTTGCGCTTTATCTGCAAATTGGATGGGCTGTTGTTGAACTTTTCGGTCAAACTGAAATTTGCTTTCAAATTCTAGCTGTTTGATAAACCGGCTTTCTTCACCAGTGGAGCTTTCGTCAACTAAACCATTGTAGAAAATATGTATTCCCTCACTGTATTGAAAATGACGATAAAACAAATAGGCCGATAGGGCATTCTGATTTTCCAATATAGGAAGACCGTACGCGCTCCTCAGACTATTGGGTATAAAGGTCGGTGAATTGGATGTTTTGGGTAGAATGCCCTCATTAGCCCCCAAGATATAGATGTTGTCAAAATTTAAACAGCGGCTTTCCAAGAGCCCCATGATTTGTATGCCTTCGAGTGGGTCCCCTTCTATGGCAGAATTTATTGGAGCAATGGCTTTTTTTATCAAACCGATCTGGAAGCTGATACTTAACGGGGCAACAGTTTCAAAGCCTAGTAAAAGCTGGTTCAGGATTTTTTTTGTTTCGATTAGGAGATTGTTGTCAATTTGGCGGATGCGCTCTTGAGATGAGATACTATGTAACAAATCATCGACGAGCAGGATGAGCGCTGGTACCAAATGAGCTGAATTTTCGATAGGTACAAAAAATTGTGGTAAGGAGCTTTTGAAATGAAGCTCTTCCAATGTGATCTCGAAGAGTTGTTTGTCGGCAATCTCTTTCTGAATCTGAAGTTTATCTGCCAAGGAAACCATACTCAGGGGATGATTTATGAAGGTCTCTATGATTTGATAGGGAAGTTTCCGTCTTTTAAACTGTGATATCTCCAAATGTACCTCCATCCATAGATCCAGTATGCCATAAATAGGAGACTGCGTCAAGGGGTAGCCCGTAGTGATATTAGGTTTTACATCTGGTAAACTTTGCAGTAAAGGGACAAGTAAATTTTCATCTGCTAGAAGAATAGCGGACGTCTGCTCCATATTCTTGTGCTGTTCGAGGATATCATGCAGTAATTTTGTTTGGCTGATCTTCCCGGTGCTAGCATATAGATTTACGGTTGAAGTTCTATTGCCAATAATATTCGGGCTATCGCCGAGGGCATTGACCAAGCCTGTTTGGAAAATATTTCGACGAATAAATAGCCCGGCCTCCTGCATGGTGTCTTCCAGATAATAGGCATCGGCATCAAAGTAAAATAGGGCGCGGCCTTCCTCTTGCCATTGCCTGAATAATTTTGCTTCGACTTTGTTTAATGCATTGAAACCGACAAAAAGGATATGTTGGTAGGAGGATGCAAATTGCTGATGCGTAGCTTTGCCTTCAGCTAGATCGCGGTAAATGGTTGGATAGTTGGTTTGTCCTTCTGCTTTAAGCTTTTCTTTAAATCGATTATACAACACAGGTAGTCTTTTCCAAAGTTGTAGAAAGCGCTCCTGTACGCCACTATGTCCAGCAATGGAAAAAGACTGCCAAAATTGACGTATAAATCCTTGCTGTTCTTGGGTTAGATGTTGAAAAGCAATGTCGATTTTGGTGTTGTCATAAAGTTCTAGATAGATCTGCTCAATAGGAGCAAGATCATAATCGAGCTGGCCGAAGTCACTCAGTATTATTTCGGCAATTGGGTAAAACTCTTCCAACGTTTCTGGTTGTTTTCCTTCAATCACCAATAACTCATTATGGATATTAAAAAGGTGGAAAAATTGTGCCAAAGGACTGGCTTCGGTATCATCGGTCGAACGTCTAAAAAATTCCTGAATCGTAAAAAACTGAGGAGACCAGATCGCCTGTCCATATACTTCAGAAAGATATTTTTTGAGATAGGTAATCGGGCGTTTATTATTAAAGACGATGGCAATCTCACTCAGATCGTTTCCAAAACGTTTTTGAATATCTGTTGCTACTAATTTTAGAAAGGCTGTCTGCATCGTGCTATTATTTTACTTCAATTAATTGATTTGATTTTGCATAATAGAGAAAGGCCCTAACATTGTTGTAGCCTAGATTCTCTAGATTTTTTTTGTAGTTATCGACTTGATACTGATGTCCGATATAATCTGTCTGCGTAAACTTGAAATCGAGTACGATTGTTTCCTCTTTGGAAGTGAAGACCTTATCCGGCCGAATGGTTTCGCCCTTGGCGGTAATGATACTGGCCTCATTCCAGATCGTATAGTTTCCGGTAAGCCATTTATTAATGATGGGATGCTTCCAGATTTGATTGATCTCCTGCATGAGGAAGGGCTGCTCCTCCTTGGAAAGGATACCTTCCTGGATCAGTTGGCCAACCAGTTTATGGATGTCTTCTTCGTTTGAAATCTGAGCCATAATATCATGTGCCAATATGCCATACTGTGCCGCTTTTTCCAACATCATAATATCATTGATACTTCGCGTACTCGCTTTTTCTAAAGCCATTTCCAGTTCTTTGGAAATGGGATAATGGCTTAACGAAATAATACGGTCATTTCGAAACTTCGCTTTTCTTTTTTGGATTATCTGATCAATATATAAGACTTTATTTTCGAGTTTAAACGGGGATTCTGGAGTCTCTAAGACTTGGAAGAGCACATCGCTGATGTATTCGTCTTTCTTATCATAGCCTGTAATCTCTCCTGTCTTTTTGTCGACGGATTCTTTAAAGCACGGAGCAGTAATATAAAGGTGTTCAACGGCGCGGGTTGTTGCCACATAGAACGTATTAAGGGCGTCCATGTAGTTGAATAGCATCTCTTCAAAATATTGTTTGAAAAATATAGATTTGCCGACGGTAGATGTGTATTTGATTGGAATTTTTCCCAATTGGGCAAATGGAGTTTCGGATGTTTCAATCCAAAAATCGCCGTTGATCATGCCGTCGAGATCCCATGAACAAAATGGAATCATGACCACGTCATAAGCCAGCCCTTTTGATTTGTGTATCGTCGTTACCTCAATCGCATTGATTTCTCCATTGGAAGGGAGTACAGCCCGGTTGCCATCTTCTTCCCAGAACTCTAAGAATTGTATAATGCCACGTTCGCCATTCGTGGAAAACGTTGAGATCATATCTTTGAATGCGAGGAGGTAAGGAAGGTGAATATTGTCCGTGGTTGTGAAACCGTAGATTTCGATAAGCTTTTCAATCAAGTGGACCAATGGCTGTTTCTGTGCCATTTCCCAAGAGTCAATTAAGGCTTGAGGTAGAAAATCTTTAAGCTCATGGATGTCATTTGTGGCAAATTTTAACCATGCATTCTGATCAACGGTCGTATTATTCTGTATATGCTGATAGAGATAGACGATCTTTGCTTTATGAATGGTATGTTTCTCCGAATTATAGACTAATGCTTTCAGCGTTTCGATCAGTAGTAAAACGGCATCATTGCTGGCTAGCGACAGCGCATCTCCTGATATGACTTCAAACGTGAGCTGTTGCTGTTTTTTGAAATCCATAAGTTTCTGGATAACCAACTTGGCTTGTGAATTACTACGCACTAAAATACCGATCTGTTGGGGTTGATAGCGTTCGTCGAGTAGCCATTCGCTTATTTTTTGGCATAAATTTACAAGTGATTCTTCGATAACCTGATTTCGTCTGTAGCGTCCATCAGTAACGGGAATGTAGGAGATCTCAATGGAACCTAATTGGTCTAGTTTTCCTTTTTTATGTTCAGGCACCTCCTGTTGGCTGTTTTCATACGCTTTGACAAGCATGCTATCATTGCCTGAGGAAGCCCACCACTGTTTGCCTTCTTCATCCAGGCTTTCGGATACTTTTTCATTTAATACCTGTTGCAAATGTTTTGGAATACTGCTAAACAGGTAATTGTTTAAATGAATAATATTTGGAAGACTTCTAAAATTGGTGTCGAGGCTTCCGTTTTCGATAAAGGTTGTTTTGCTATCGTCGTCCAAGTGAAAGGCATGGACAATTTGTTGTTCTACCTGTTGGAGTAAAATTCGCCAATCGCCATTCCGCCAGCGATAGATGCTTTGTTTAACATCTCCTACAATCAGGTGTTCGCTGACAGTACCTTTGGCATCTGCCAATGCATTGATCAGTAGCGGACTATAGTTTTTCCATTGAATGCGCGAAGTATCCTGAAATTCGTCAAACAAAAAGTAGTTAAAGCGATTGCCGATTTTCTCCCAGATAAATGTTGGGTCGCTATTTTCATCAAGTCCGAGTTTGTTTAACAGAATCTGAGAATCGGAAATTAACTGGGCACCATTGTCGCGTCGCCACTGTGTCAGTAAATCGCTCATTTCTTTGAGTAAACGCAGGTAATAGAGGTTATTCTGTACCGCTTGATAGGCAATGTAAGCAGATAGGTTGTCGTGTAACTTTTGGAAGGACGCCAAGATAGGGCTGAACGCAGCCATAAGATCATGACGTATATTTTTGTCACTATCCGTAAAAGCATCTTCATTATCGATTAACAGAAGGTATTTTTCTATTATCTTGGCAATTTCAGAAGCGCTGAGTTTTTCCGTCTTTTTGCTGGTTTTGCTAGCTGAGATTATCTTATTGCGCGATTTACCCTTCAGGTCACTTTCAGTGAGGTTGAATTTTTTGAATGTCTCACTAAACGCTTCAATTGTCATGGATAGCGCTTCGGTAAATGCGCTTATCTTCTGTTCAATCTCCTGATTAAGGAGATTAAAAACCTCCTTGGGATTTGCTGAGTTGATATAACTATCAAATTCCTGGAAATTTTCAGAAAAAATAAGGCTCGCCAAACTCATTAATTGCTGACGGTAGTTCCAATTTTCATTTTTTGCTATCTTCTTTTCAGCATAAGTTATAATCCAATCGAGTAGATCGGGGCGCTCATCCAGTAATTGATTGAGCATAACTGTCAGCTCATTTTTCACTTTATTGACATTCATTTCAATCTTGTAAGCCGCATCAAGATTAAGTTCATATGTAAACGCGCGGATGACCTTTTGGGAGAAACCATCAATTGTACTTATCGTAAAATGACTATAATCATGTAAGATACGGCGATAAACACGGTGAGCTTTCTCCTGCACAAGATGTGAAGTCCAACCTGGCTGTTGTGCCAGTAATAACTTTCTGAAATCTTCAATTTTAGGGCTAGGATGGCCTGTTGCCAGGCCATGGAGTACCGATAGGATACGTTCCTTCATTTCGGCAGTTGCCTTATTGGTGAATGTCACCGCCAAAATTTCCTTGTAGCTATTCTCGTTGGATAGGAGAAGGGTGAGATAATGTAAAGTCAAGCTAAAGGTTTTCCCCGAACCGGCTGAAGCTTTTAATATTTTTAATGGCGCAACGGATTTCATAGAATGAAGGTAGAAAGTAAAAAGTGAATTGGCAAAAATGGGGAAGATTATTTTAATTGAGAAAACAGCCTTAATTTGATTCTAATTTATTAACCAAATTATTGTTTTATGATATATACTGGTGTCGTAATATGAGTAGGTGTTGCCTTCGGGCGAAGCCAACAGCTGTACACATTACTTTAGGTGTTGACGGCAGAGCTGGTGCAATGAGATATGTTCTAAAAGGGGTGTTCAAGGTGTTAAGGATGTCATTTTCAGCGAAGTTTATAAAATTATGTTTATGAATAGAAAAAAATAACTATCTTTGCATCCCCTCTAGTATGAAGCTCGGGGGATATGTTGAATACATAAAATAAATTAAAAAATGGCAACTAAAATCAGATTGCAAAGACACGGTAAAAAAGGACGTCCTTTTTACCACGTAGTCGTAGCGGATTCTCGCGCTCCACGTGACGGTAAATTCATTGAACGTATTGGTTCTTACAACCCAAACACTAATCCAGCAACGATCGTTTTGGATTTTGAAAAAGCTTTGGACTGGATGAACAAAGGTGCTCAACCGACTGACACAGCTCGCGCTATCCTTTCTTACAAAGGTGTTCTTTACAAAAAACACTTGCAAGGTGGTGTGAAAAAAGGTGCTTTTGATGAAGCTGCTGCTGAAGCTAAATTTGCAGCCTGGACTGAAGCTAATGATGCAAGAATCTCTGGTAAAAAAGATGGTTTAGCACAATCTAAAGCTGATGCTAGAAATGCTGCTTTAGCTGCTGAAGCTAAGAAAAAAGAAGAAAAAGCTGCTGCTGTAGCTGCTAAAAATGCTCCTGTAGCGGAAGAAACTCCTGCTGAAGAGACTGAAGCTCCTGCATCAGAAGAAACTGAAGGTTAATTCTTTCATAAAGTATTCGAGAAAGCCGACTCAACCTTGAGCCGGCTTTTTTTGAAACAGCCTATAGGCTATAGTTTGCCATTATCATGTCTTACATCTAATTGCTAAATACGAAAATATGACTATTGATCAAAGCTTTTACATCGGTTATATCAGCAAAACAAGAGGGCTTAAAGGAGAGGTACAGCTGTTTTTTGAGTTCGAAGAATACGAGAGTTTGGATATGGATGTCGTCTTCGTGGAAGTGAACAAAAAGCTTGTTCCTTATTTTGTTGACGCCATCAAATTTCAAAAGAACAGTACCGCTTATGTGACATTCGAGGATGTGGATCATATTGATAAGGCTCAAATACTTGTACGTAAAAAGCTATATCTTTCCAATGATAAAATGCCGGAGCGTGATCCAGATGATTTTAGATATACGGATTTAATCGGTTTTTTAGTAATTGATGAAAACCATGGTGAACTGGGGAGAATAACAGATGTTCAGGAGTTTCCACAACAATTTGTTGCTACCGTAGATATGGATGGCAAGGAGCTGATGTTCCCACTTTCGGACGATTTGATCTTAGGTATTGATGGCGAAGAGGAGATTATTGAAGTTGAATTGCCAGAAGGCTTAGTGGATCTGTATAAAGAATAAGTATATCCTTAGGCTTATATAAATGAATAGCCTTTCATAGACTATCGCAGTAATTTATTATATTGGCATATATTATTTTGCCATAATTATTAATTGATTTTGAAATCGTTATTACTCCTGCTATTCCTATTTTCACTGTCTTCTTGTGCTTTCTTTGGAAAGAAAAAGGAGTTTCCTGAAGGTAATTATCAGATGATATTGGGCTATTCGAATGAGCAATATCATAAACTTAAGAGAGAATCTCCCCAGAATGTGGAGGCAAATACCTATGGGAATGATCCTACTTTATATCGGTCCTTTCTCTCACTCCATAATAAAGACCGCTTTGTCTTGGCGCTAGACGATATATTACTCTTCGGAAAGTATAGATTCAATGGTGACAGATTAGAGTTGACCGACGAGAAAAAAGGTAGCATCGCATTGGATATTGTTAAGGTAAAAAAAGATTTTATTCAGCTAAGAGGTGATTTTTCACAGTTTAACTCAGCGCGTGTACCTACTACCGAAAGACTTTATCTTAACTTTGCCTTAGATAAAACCCCTATACGCGAGACGCCAAGCAAATTTGACAGTCAAGTGAATTTGTGGCGGAATGCTCCCGTAAGAGCAGAAAGTGAAAAGGAGGTCAAGGCGAGGGCATTGAATTTTGTTGATTATTCCATCGCTTACTTTCAACATATATCAAGTTCTGGTACGCATCACGATTATCGAATGGATGGTGTTGAATCGCCAATTATTTATGCTGAGAACGGTATTGTGCTCAAGGCGTGGACAGATGTGCCGGAATCTTGGAAAGAGTTGTTTTACAATGAACAAGATGCATTGATCGCCTATCGCTATTTATTTGATGGCTTTAAATATGGATCGAAAGAGGAATACCACGTAACAGGACTTTTATTAATAACATTTTATCTCAAAAATCTACGGAATTCCCTGGCAGCGCATCTTTAGCCAATGATTCTCGATCCTTACTTTCGCCTGTTTTTTTTAACATTTTTTGGTGGTGCATACATTTCTTTTGTTGCGTGTAAGCAGAGCCCAAAGGTCTTATTGCCCTATTTGCGGTGCCATTTTAGTCTTTTCGAAAAAATATTTTTGTCTTTTGATTTTTTAAAACGATATTAGCAACGCTTATAGAGAAAGGCCGAGGGAATAGACCCGTTGAAGCCTTAGCAACCTGTATTGTTCAAGGTGCTAAATTCTACCCTACTCCATGTGGGAAAGATAAGTTACATGAAGATAAACGATTCCTCGACGTGTGCGTTTCGATATAAGCCAACCAAACTAAAAAACAGTTTTTTAATGAAGATTATCGATCATATCCAGAATGCCAAAGGAAAAACATTGTTTTCTTTTGAGCTATTGCCACCGGCGAAAGGGCAGGGCATCCAAAGTATTTTTAAAACCATGGATGAACTGATGGAGTTTAAACCTCCTTTTATCGACGTAACTTACCACCGGGAAGATTATATCTATAAAGAGCATGCAAGTGGATTACTGGAACGCGTTTCCTATCGCAAACGTCCTGGGACAGTGGCGATATGTGCAGCAATCATGAATAAATATAAAGTTGATGCAGTGCCCCATTTGATATGTGGTGGTTTTACTAAGGAGGAAACCGAAAATGCACTGATCGATTTGAACTTCCTGGGTATAGATAATGTCTTAGTATTGCGCGGAGATGCACGTAAGGGCGATGCTGATTTTATTCCAACGGATGGTGGACATGCTTTTGCAACAGACCTATTGGAACAGGTTGCTGATATGAATAAAGGAAAGTATCTGCATGAGGATATTGTCACATCGGAAAAGACTGATTTTTGCATCGGTGTAGCAGGTTACCCCGAAAAACACTTTGAATCGCCAAATTTTAATACTGACTTTAAATATCTGAAACAAAAAGTCGATATGGGGGCGGAATTTATTGTAACTCAAATGTTCTTTAATGTCGAAAAATATAAGGAATTTGTTACTAAATGTAGAGATAATGGAATACATGTGCCTATTATTCCAGGATTAAAGCCACTGACAACTAAAAAGCAGCTCGTGACCTTACCACGAATATTTCATCTCGATATTCCAGAAGAACTGAGCGATGCTGTTTCGGAATGTAAAACGAATGCCGACGTCAGACAAGTCGGAGAAGAGTGGTTGGTACAACAATGTCAGGAGCTGATCAAGTTTGGCGCTCCGGTTTTACATTTCTATACGATGAGTAATCCGGGTCCAACAAAGAAAATTGTAGAAAAACTAGCCTAACTCATAAAAATACCCGCGAAAGGGAGCTGATAAGCTCCCTTTTTCATTGTTAATATATCCATAATTGACCTTATAGCCAAGTCGTCGTGTTGGCAACGGAGTCATTTGCGTTCGTGCAAGTGTCAGTGTGTTTATTGTCAGGTACTTGTGTTAAATAGTGTTAATTAACATACTGGAATCAGGATAACTTTTTAACTTAAAGTCCTAAAAAGGATTTTAATAGAAGACCAATTGTCCTTATGACGTACAACAGAATAAATTCTCTACTGGGTTTTGCTTGCGGACTCATTGCCACATGTGTATACATTGCTACCGTGGAAAAGACGGTAAGCTGGTGGGATTGTGGTGAATTCATTGCCTGTGCTTACAAGCTGGAAGTAGCACACCAACCTGGGGCACCATTGTTTCTTCTGATTCAGAATGTATTTTCAAACTTGGCTTTGGGTAATGCAGGTAAAATCGCCTATTGGATGAATATCGGATCGGCAATTTGCAGCGGGCTTACGGTTACATTTTTATTTTGGACGATAACAGCAATTGCCAAGAAGATACTCTGCGAAGACAAATACGCACCTTTATCCAACTGCTTGCAGATCTTCGGCGCAGGAATTGTTGGTGCAATGGCATTTAGTTTCAGCGATTCATTTTGGTATTCGGCCGTAGAATCCGAAGTTTATGCGATGTCGTCCTTGTGTACAGCAGTTGTGTTTTGGGGGATATTAAAATGGGAAGCTCGTGCTGATGAAGAAGGTAGTGATCGTTGGCTGGTATTTATCGGTTTTGTTATGGGGCTTTCTATTGGAGTCCATTTATTGAATCTTTTGGCTATCCCAGCGATAGCGATGGTGGTCTATTTCAGAAAAGCAACTCAGGTGAGTGCGAAAGGTACCTTAAAAGCGTTTGTAGTAGGAGTACTGATCCTTGGAGCCGTTTTGTGGGGCATTATTCAATGGTTGGTTGGCCTGGCTGCTAAAGTTGACCTTGTATTTGTAAACTCACTTGGAATGGGATTTGGTTCCGGAATTTTCTTCTCGTGCTCATTGCTGGTAGGATTGATAGTTTGCGGTTTGTATTATTCGTATACAAAGCGCAAATACACGCTCAACACCGCTTTGTTAGTTTTTTGTTTTGTTTTATTTGGATACAGTTCCTACACCATGGTCATGATCCGGGGAAAAGCAAATCCATCCTTGAATAATAATGCGCCGGATAATGTATTTTCTTTTTTAGGCTATTTGAGCCGGGAACAATATGTCCGGGAGCCATTGCTCAAAGGTCCGTATTATGATTCGCAAGTGGTTGGTGTAAAGAGTAAGACAGGCTATCGGAAAGATCAATCGGCGTATGTACCCTTTACACAGATAGACAAATATCAATTTGATAAGGAAACCTTTTTCCCGCGTATTTACAGCCAAGATGGAAACCATCAAGCCTATTATAGAAGTTACCTCAATTTGAAAGAGGGAGAGCAACCACAATTCTCCGATAATTTTAAATTCTTTTTCAATTTTCAGCTTGGCGATATGTATACGCGCTATTTCTTATGGAATTTTGTCGGTAGACAGAATGATCGACAAGGGTATGGGACCTATAGCGATGGCAACTGGCTGTCGGGGGTCAAAGCATTCGATAACTGGCGACTAGGTGCGCAAGATAAACTACCGCAATCGCAGGCACATGATCCGAGCCGAAATACCTATTTCTTTCTGCCGCTGCTTTTGGGAATAGCTGGTGCGGTATGGTTGTATCGAAACAACAAGCCTTATACTTTGGTCGTAACCTTGCTGTTTGTATTTACCGGAATAGCGATTGTTGTTTACCTAAATCAAACGCCCATGCAACCTCGGGAGCGGGATTATGCTTATGTGGGCTCTTTCTACGCCTTTGCAATCTGGATTGGATTGGGGCTGATCGCATTGGTTCGTTTTTTCAAACGTTTTGTACGAACACGTTATGCTTTGGCGACAGGTTTATCCTTTGCGTTGCTGGGCGGCCCCATTATTTTGGTTCATCAAAACTGGGACGATCATGATCGATCGGAGAAATCGATGGCAAGGGACTTGGCGCGTAATTATCTTGAGGCCTGTGCTCCAAATGCAATCCTATTTACGTATGGCGATCATGATACATTTCCGGTGTGGTACTTACAAGAAGTAGAAGGTGTGCGTCCCGATGTACGGGTGGTCGTCTTAAGTTATCTTACCGGTGATTGGTATATGCAACAGGCCAGGCAGCCGACTTATCGAGCAGCAGGCCTACCCGTGACAATTCCGGCAGAAAAGACAAAAAAAGGTGTCCGTGATTATATCCCCTTTGTGGATAGGCAACTCGACAAAGCTGTTGATGCAGGTCAGTTATTACAATTTGTAAACTCAGATGATCCCAATTATAAAGTTCAGTTGAATTCCGGTGAGATGGAAAATTATTTCCCCTCTAGAAAAGTCAAACTGGACGTTAATAAAGCGGAGGTCGTCAAGAAAAATGCAGTTCCATCTTATTTGCAGGAAGCTATTGTATCAACCATGGAATGGGAGATACCAAATGACCACCTAACAAGGGCAGATTTAACAATCTTATCGGTGCTTGAAAATAACAAATGGAACAGGCCCGTCTATTTTTCAAATATGTTGCCAAGTGATCTTAAATTAGGATTAGATAAATATCTTGTTAATGAAGGTTTCACGTCTAGACTGATGCCGGTCGCAGCTACAGGTGCGTCAACAGAAAAGCAAATTGAGCAAGCCGGACTAGTGAACATTGAAGCTTTATATCATAACATTATGCATACGTATAATTGGGGCAATATAAAAAATGCTCGATATGTTGATACGGATTCATTCCGCTTTTCAAGCATGTATGCAAGAGATATTTTTGGAAAAGCAGCGCGTCTGTTATTGGCTAATGGCCAAATAAAACAAGCAGGAGAAGTTGCTAAAAAAGCATATGATCAATTGCCTGCGCGCGTGTATGCTATGTCAGATGCAGTCAACTATGCTGATATTATTGATAGTCTATATCGTTCTGGACAACCTCAGCTCGCCAATAATATGATGGATCGAAATCTAAATTATGTAGCTGAAAATATGGAATATTTGCATCAGCTCGTAGTGGATAAGAAAAATTTAAGCTTCGAATGGAATGATATTCAGGTTGGATTGGACTCGGTAGACCGCTGCCGTAAAATTTTATCGGATGCGAAAGAGGATAAACGATTAGCGCGTGTTGAGGGCTTAAGGCGTCAATATCAAAACTGGTATGGTTTAGAGTAATGTTTGTAACAAATGAAGCCAAGGTATTGGGTTTGCCTAAATGGTAACTGGATGAATATGCTTGAGGTAAGGAACCAGATGAGGCCGTTTTCATATACTGAAAGCGGCCTCGATACATATAGGATAGGGAAATGAGCCAAATGATTAGAATTTCATGCCGACTCCAAAGCCAAGGAGAAAAGGATTGATATCAACTTTTGCCGGTATGGATAAGTTGGGAGCCAAGTTGGATGCATCCACATTAACATCTGTCTTTAAAAGAATATATTTAGCATCTAAATTCACAAAATATTTGTCTGATAGCTTAAAGTCAATCCCGAGTTGGGTAGCGAAGCCAAAAGCATTGTCGTATTTCACATTCTTTACAGTCGATCCAGCGTTAGCACTATAGAATATCGTGTAATTTATCCCTGCGCCCACATAAGGTTTTATAGCTCCATCGGGGAAGAAGTGATATTGAGCTGTAAGCGTAGGAGGAAGAAGCCAAACACTGCCTAGATCGACATTGCTGGATGAACTTCCACCAATCGCAGTTAAATCTGAGCCTGTTGTATGCACATTATGTTTTGTCGTTCCAAGAATCAATTCCGCCGCAATGTTTTTTGTGAAAAAATAGGTGAAGTCCAGTTCAGGAATAAACTTTGTGTTGATGTCCACGTCTCCGCCTATCGTATTAATAGTAGCCGATTCGTTTGGCATGACTGCCACTCCTCTGAGTCTCATTTGCCAACGTTGATTAGGGATTGTTTGTGCTTGTAAACTTAGTGCTCCTAAAGTGAGTGTCAATGCGATTAAAAATAACTTTTTCATATCATTAAGGGTATTTATTTGACGTAAAACTATTGCTAAAATCAAGGCAAAAGAGTGACGATAATCAAGTTGAAAAATGAATGATATAATGCTTTGAGTAGTGTACATGACGTACCTTTATAAATTAGTGTCAAAAAAAAGCACTTCTGTATCTGTTTTTGACTCTGGGGGGTATTTTGTTTGTCAGTCTTGAGTAAAGCCTGAATTTTCGAAGGCTATATTGCATGTTGGAGAAAAGCAAAAATTTAGGATGATCTCAGGTTTGATAGCGTTGCCTAAATTTATCAGAAATGCTGTGAAGAGGATGGCTGTGTTTATAAATGGTTTTTGGGGAAGGAGAATGTCAAAGCTGGCTGCAGATTTAGTAAAAGGACATACTATAAACTAAAAGAGGTCGGAATCACCTCCGACCTCTTTTAGTTAAGAATAAATCTTTTATGCATTTTTCTTTACCTCTTTGCCCCAGGAATCTTTCAGTGTAACCGTACGGTTAAAGACTAATTGGGAAGGGGTAGAATGTGTATCTAATGTAAAATACCCCAGTCGTATAAATTGATAACCTTTTCCCGGGGTTGCATGTGTTAGATCCGGTTCAATATAAGCGCGTTCAATAATATGCAAGCTTTCAGGGTTAATTGATGCTTTGAAATCTTCTGCAGCAGCAGGGTTTTCATCATTGAACAATCTGTCGTACAATCTCACTTCGGCTTCTTTCGCATGCGGCACGGAGATCCAATGAATTGTTCCTTTCACTTTCAACCCAGAAGTATCTTCTCCTGATTTAGAATTTGGAACATAAGTACAATGCACTTCTGTTACTTTTCCATTTTCATCTTTCACAAAATCGTGACAGGTTACGATATATGCGTGTTTTAAACGCACAGAAAGTCCTGGAGCTAAACGGAAGAATTTTTTTGGAGCGTCTTCCATAAAATCATCGCGTTCTATCCAAAGTTCTTTTGAAAAGGGAATGGACCGCGCGCCTTCACCACCTTCAACTTCTGGATTGTTTTCACCGATAAGTTCTTCTACCTGGCCATCAGGATAGTTAGTGATGACTAATTTAATTGGATCTAATACAGCCATTCTGCGCCATGCTGTTTTGTTGAGATCCTCTCGAATACAGAATTCCAGAAGACTGACATCGATCATATTTTCACGCTTTTGAACACCGATTTTCTCACAGAAGTTACGGATACTCGCAGGTGTATAGCCTCTTCTTCGCAATCCTGAGATCGTAGGCATACGTGGATCGTCCCAGCTTTCAACAAATTTGTCATTAACTAATTGCAGCAATTTGCGTTTACTCATGACGGTATAGGTCATATTCAAACGGGCAAATTCGTATTGCTTAGAAGGGAAAATCTCCAATTTTTCAATACACCAATCATAAAGTGGGCGGTGTGGGATAAATTCCAATGTACAGATCGAATGTGTAATTTTCTCGATAGAATCGGATTGTCCATGTGCAAAGTCATACATGGGATAGATACACCATTGATCGCCAGTTCTATGGTGATGAGCGTGTTTGATGCGGTACAACAAAGGGTCGCGCATATGCATATTCGGGCTAGCTAAATCTATCTTTGCCCGGAGTACTTTTTCGCCGTCTTTGTATTTACCGGCACGCATTTCTGCAAATAAAGCAAGATTCTCTTCAACAGACCTGCCGCGGTAAGGCGTCGGAACTCCCGGTTCTGTAGGGGTACCTTTCGCGGCAGCGATTTCTTCAGCTGTGCTATCGTCAACGTATGCTAGACCTTTTTTTATTAGCTCAACGGCATAACTGTATAATGTCTCAAAATAATCTGAAGTATATAATTCCTCTGCCCACTGGAATCCAAGCCATTGAATATCTTTCTTGATGCTTTCAACATACTCAGTATCCTCAGTGACAGGGTTAGTGTCATCAAAACGTAGATTAGTCTTGCCATTATACTGCTGTGCTAATCCAAAGTTCAAGCAGATGGATTTGGCGTGACCAATGTGGAGGTAACCATTTGGCTCAGGAGGGAAACGTGTCAATACACGTCCGCCATGCTTTCCTGTACGAAGATCCTCTTCGACAATTTCCTCGATAAAATTTAATGATTTTTCTTCACTCATAGTGCAAAGTTAATTATTCGCGACGAGATATTTGCTAGGAGATCGTAGATATTCGGCTCAGGATAAGCGGTGGAATGTGCGTGTTATATGGCTTAGTATGTGCATAGTTAATAACCTTTTGATCTGGCAAAAAAAAAGGGGCAATATTATGCAATGCCCCTTTAACCGATTTTTATTACTACGCTATTTATACGAGAAGACTTCTCCCAGTTCATCATTATTCGTAAACGTACAATGTTGGTCGATCAATTCTCCAGTACCGATATTGATAATCATGCCATGTACTGCAAGATCATTACGTTCTTTCCACGCGTTTTGAATGATGGACGTTGCACAAAGATTAAAAACTTGCTCTTTTACATTAAGCTCGATTAAGCGATTTACCTTTTTATCGTGTTCTTCGATCGCATCAATCTCTGCGCTATGTAAACGATATACATCTTTGATATGGCCAAGCCAGTTGTCAATAATGCCGTACTGCTTGCGGCTTAGAGAAGCTGCTACACCTCCACAGCCATAGTGACCTGCGATAATGACATGTTTTACTTTCAAAACATTGACTGCATAGTCTAATACTGAAAGCATGCTCATATCAGAGTGAATGACCATGTTGGCAATATTGCGGTGTACGAATACCTCTCCTGGCTTTGTGCCAGTCAATTCGTTTGCGGGTACTCGGCTATCTGCACAACCGATCCAAAGAATTTCCGGATTCTGACCTTTGGCAAGTTGCTGGAACCGTCCTGTTACGTCATTTTTCACAAATTCCATCCACTCTTTATTTCCCTTAATGATATTGTCAAATCCTGTTATTAAATCTTTATTTTCCATATTTTTCTTATTTCACTCGTGCCCGCAGGCGTAGTTTCTATTTTATGATAATGAATACAAATGTCTAAATTCATTGTTTACTTCAAACAACTTATTTTCATTGAAAATCCGTTCCTGATCCCAATGAGTGTCCCTGCCGTCCCAATCGAGTCTTTTCATGCAATATGATGCCCAACCAAGTACAGTAATCTATAAAGAAGGTCTTCGTCCTAGGAAGGTTTTTTATAGACAACCTGCAAAAGTTCGATGTCTTTTCCCTTGCTTCTTGCATTCTGTTCAAAATCTTTTATGACTTCGATGACATCTTTATCGATGAACTTACTGAATGTCCCATCGATACGGATCTTGCTGATCGATTTTGGGAGGCTGTATAATTTTTGTTGAATAGGGACTTTATTCAAAAATGATACTTCTTCAGCTAAAGTAATGATAGCTTTATCTTCTTCATTGTCTCTTTCAATATTGTATTTAAAAGCATTTTTCATATTTGCTCTCAAAATATAGCATGTTGCCACGACAATGCCTATTCCTACCCCCATCAGAAGATCGGTAAAAACAATTGCAACAATAGTGACACAAAATGGGATAAATTGATCTAAACCTTTTTTGTACATGGAGGTGAACAGGCTTGGTTTTGCTAATTTGTACCCAGTATGAAGGAGAATGGCGGCTAGACAGGCTAGCGGAATCATATTTAGCATTGTTGGGATAGCAAGCATAGCGACCAAAAGCCAAATACCATGCATAACAGCAGATTGTCTCGTTTTTCCTCCAGCATTGACGTTTGCCGATGAGCGAACGATAACGGATGTCAATGGTAGGCCCCCTAAAAGTCCGCTGGTCATATTACCGATCCCCTGCGCAACAAGTTCGCGATTAGTTGGAGTATTTCTTTTGTACGGATCTATTTTATCCACAGCCTCGATGCTCAATAGGGTTTCAAGGCTAGCGATAATCGCAATGGTAAACGCAGCAATCCACACCTCTTTGTTCACTACCTGTGTAAAATCTGGAAGTGTAAATAAACCCGTGAACTCGGAGAAGGAACCTACAACCGGAACCAAAACAAATTGCTTTTCATGCAATTGGAATGCTGATCCGTTGAAAAGGTAAGCTAAGCTGACACCTAAAATTACAACCACCAATGGGGCTGGAATTTTATTGAGCTTTGGAATCGATGGCCAAAAGATAAGAATCGCCAAAGAAAGCGTACAGATGATAAATGCACCAAAGTTGATTGCAGAGGCAATTGTATCAAAATAAGCACCAATACCATGTCCATTGTCCATTTCAAAGGCGTGTGATTCCACCAAACCCAATGCTAAAGGAATTTGTTTCATGATAATCGTAATACCGATTGCCGCAAGCATCCCTACAATGACCGCTGAGGGGAAATAATTGCCGATCATTCCAGCTTTTAATATTCCAAGAATGACTTGTATTATGCCAGCAATGACGACGGCAAGTAAAAAGGTTTCATATGCGCCTAGGCTTTGAATAGCGCCTAAGACAATAACAGTTAGACCAGCAGCTGGTCCACTTACACTGAGTGGTGATTTACTGATGGAAGCGACCACGATTCCACCAATTACACCTGTCAATAATCCTGCAAACAATGGCGCACCTGAGGCCATTGCAATTCCCAAACATAATGGAAGTGCCACCAAAAACACCACAACACTAGCAGGGAAGTCATATTTTAAGTCTCTTTTCGATAATTTTAGAAAAGCCGACGTACGAGTTCCAAACATAAAATTTGTGTTTATCTGTAAATAAAGTTTTCATCAAGCAACCTATAATAGCGGCAGCAATAACGGATACAGGGCTTATTGGCTGGGAGCATCGACGTATGCGTTGCACTCAACAAAAGGCCAACAATAGACCGATAATGCCAGAGCAAAGATTGCTTAAGAAAAATCAAGAATACCGTACACGCTTTTTCTTTCGCGTGCAGGTCGAGAGGAAAACATCCCGATAGGATGTCGTTATAAGTTAGGAGGGGGTGTTGGAACCGTAGGGTGAAAAGCTAAAATGCTTTTCTCATTTTTAAGATAATTCTTTTGTTTTCCTTGGTTCTCAACGAGTATAGTTTCGAATACAATAGGTTCTTCTGACTTCGTATTGAAAAATTTTGAGGCTGTTTCGAGTGTATCATTACTCGCGCCATTATTGTTCTCGATTTCCAGTTGTAAAACAACCTGTAAGATTGTACTTTGATCTAAACTATTGGAAAAAATAGGTGAAATAGATATAGCCATCTTTGTGAAAAAGATGATCGCGCAAATGAACGCTGCCACAAATCTAAACCGCTTATTTAACATTTTTTATTACCTTTAGTCTTACTGTTTTACATCGTAAAAATAGTAATTCCATGTTAAATTCAAATTAATAGTGCACTAAAAAATATATTTTGGCACTAAATTGTGACGAAGAGATTATTTTTATGAAACGTTTTTCAATTTTTATTGATTTATAAACTTAAAGCCTTAGGTATGGCAAATAAAGAACAATTTATTGAGAAGGTAAAGGTATCCTATAACCCAAAAGGAGCATTCATTTATTTGGGGGCAGGAATTCTCAATGGGGAAATTCAAACTGAAGCAAAAGTGAATTTAGCTTTGAAAATGATGAACCGTCACGGACTTATTGCCGGCGCCACGGGCACAGGTAAAACCCGTACGTTACAATTAATCGCCGAACAGTTGTCGGATGCCGCTGTACCCGTATTTATGCTGGATGTCAAAGGCGACTTGTCAGGTTTAGCAGAGCCAGGACTGACCAATCAGGCACTTATTGATCGGGGAAGTGCTGTGGGCATACCATTTGAGCCATCATCGTTTCCCGTTGAATTGTATTCACTTTCTGGCAACAAGGGAATTCCTATGCGGATTACTGTAGAGGACTTTGGGCCGGTCTTGCTAGCCCGGATACTGGAGCTCAATGAAACGCAAACGGGCGTATTAGCGGCTATTTTTAAGTATGCGCAAGATCAACAAATGCCTTTGATCGATTTTTCAGATACCAAGAAATTGCTTACCTACCTTTCGGAAGGACCGGGTAGCGAAGAAATAAAAAATGATTATGGTAAGATTAGCACAGCAAGCTCGGGAACCATCTTACGTAAGATCGTTGCATTGGAACAGCAAGGCCTAGCGCATATTTTCGGTGAGAAAGAGTTTGATATCAACGATTTGTTTCAAAAGGTGGATGGTAAGGGCGTGATTAGCTTATTAAATATCTCCGATGTACAAGATCAGCCCATACTTTATTCTACATTTTTGTTAAGCTTACTGGCACAGCTGTTTAAAAATATGCCCGAGGTAGGTGATTTGGACAAACCTAAGCTTGTCTTTTTCTTTGACGAAGCCCATCTACTGTTCAACGGAGCTCCTAAAGCCTTTCTGGCACAGGTTGATCAGATCATTCGCCTGATTCGATCGAAAGGGATCGGGGTTTTCTTTTGTACGCAGTCCCCAACCGATGTGCCAGAATCTGTTTTAGCGCAGTTGGGAAATCGTGTGCAACATGCCTTGCGTGCTTTTACACCAAACGATGCTGAAAACTTAAAGAAGATTGTTAAAACTTATCCGAAATCCGACTTTTATGAAATTGATCAGGTCTTAACCTCCTTGGGAACGGGGCAGGCATTGATTACCGTATTGAATGATAAAGGTATCCCCACGGAGGTTGTTGCTACGCATTTGATACCTGCCCGTGCCGTGATGGGGCCTGCAAGTGACCCAACAATCCTACAAATTATCAATCAGTCTGATTTAAAAGCTAAATACCAAAAGCGGCAAGAAAATCGTTCTGCGGCTGAAATCATAGAAGAACGAATGCAGGCCGTGGAGCAGGAACAACAGCACGCGGCCCAGCAAAAAGAAGTGGAAAAGGCAAGTCGGCCTACTTCCCGAAGACAGACTCCTTTGGAAGCTGCGCAACGAACTGCTACAACTACTTTAGCGCGTGAAGGCGTGAAGTTTTTGGGCAAATTGGCAACGGGGTTATTAAACGCATTCTTAAAAAAGAAATAACAATAATTTTTTGATCTTTTTCGTTTCAATACTATACCTTTGAAGGTAGAGCTGAACTTAGCTAAATTTGCTTTTAAAGGCAAATTTAGCTAAGTTTACCCACGAAAAGAAAATTCTATTAACGCAATTTAAATATGAGTAAACCAACCCTTTTGATTTTGGCAGCAGGAATGGCTAGCCGGTATGGTTCTTTAAAACAAGTAGATGGATTTGGCCCACACGGCGAGACGATTATTGACTATTCAATTTACGATGCCATTCGCGCAGGATTTGGAAAAGTTGTATTCATTATCCGGGAAGAATTTCTGGAAAAAATGAAAGCAGTATTTGATGAGAAATTGAAGGGTAAAATAGAAGTAGATTATGCTTTTCAAGATTTTGACCTGACGAAATTCGGTGTCAATCATGTGATCGAGAGAACTAAGCCTTGGGGTACAGCGCATGCGGTGATGAGTGCCAAAGACAAGGTACATGGACCATTTTGTGTTATCAATGCAGACGATTTTTACGGATCCGATTCTTTTCAAAAAATGGCTGAATTCTTAACGACTGAGGTTTCTGACCAACAAATGTCGTTAATGGGTTTTCAGGTTGGAAATACCATGTCTGATTATGGTTATGTTTCGCGTGGTGTATGTGAGGTGACGCCTTCAGGACACATGCAAAGTGTAACCGAACGGACAAATATATATTACAAAGGCGAAGGGGATAACCGCAAAATCGTGTACGAAGAAAATGGCGTGGAAACGGATCTAGATCCAAAGACGCGTGTTTCAATGAACTTTTGGGGGTTTACACCAAAAATTTTCGAAGTAGCACAAGCGATGTTTCCTGCTTTTGTCGAGGAAAACAAAGAGAATTTAAAAGCAGAATTTTTTATACCTTCCGTACCAGATTATATGGTGAAACATAAATTGGCGGATTTCAAAGTAATTCCAACTTCATCGAAATGGTTTGGTGTAACATATAAAGAGGATAAACCTATTGTACAGGAATCAATTTCAAAATTGGTTGCTGATGGAGTCTATCCTGAAAAGTTATTTTAAGAGCTAAAAGAAATAGCTTATCTTTCACCTGTATTGCCAGCAATGCAGGTTTTTTTTGTCCTGTTTGCTTGATTAATGAGTGGAAATAGATCTTAGATGAAAAAAGTTCTTAAAGTGTTAGGTTATTTTATTTTAGGGTTGTTGTCTTATTGCGTGCTTTATATTGTGGCGGAATACAGTTTGTCGCGCATTTCAGCGCAGCGAAGAGAAATCAACGTAGATAGGACAGTGCAGGTCTTTGTCAAATCAAATGGTGTTCATACCGATATTGTGTTACCGGTCGTCAACGAAGAGATGGATTGGTCGCAATTGTTTCCTTATGAAAATACGATCGGGAAACATCACGGATATCAGTATGTTGGGATCGGCTGGGGGGACAAAGGGTTTTATTTGGATACGCCGGAATGGAAGGATCTAAAAGTCTCCACAGCATTCATCGCTGCTTTCGGATTAGGCCAGTCCGCCATTCATGTGACCTATTACAATACCATTCAGGAAGATGAATTATGTTTTTCTTATCAGATCAGTAGATCGCAATACCATGATTTGGTACAGTATATCAAACAATCGTTAGACGGAAATCAAAATCAAGCTATTTTAGTGAATACAAATGCACAATATGGTGATTCAGATGCGTTTTATGAAGCGAAAGGTGCGTATAGTATGTTTTATTCCTGCAATACCTGGACAAATAATGCTTTAAAGAAGGCGGATATGCCGGCAGGAATATGGGCTACATTCGACAAAGGAATATTAAGTCACTATAAGAACAAGCAATAGCTCGAAGCGCATAAAAAAGTAGTCGTTGAATGTTAAGAAATAGAAAAGCGAAAGGGTTAAAATAAAAAAAAGCTCCAGGATTAATGTTCCCGGAGCTTTTTTTATGAGGAGGAGTGATTACTTCACTTCTTCGTAATCGACGTCAGTTACATCATCACCACCTTGGTTTCCACCTTGAGCTTGTCCTGCATCACCTTGAGGCTGTTGAGCACCGCCTTGAGAAGCAGCATACATCTCTTCAGAAGCAGCATTCCAAGCATTTTGTAATTCTTCAGAAGCAGCGTCAATATCAGCGAAGTTTTTCGCTTCGTATGCAGCTTTTAATTTCGCTAAGCCAGCTTCAATTGGTGCTTTTTTATCTGCTGAAATTTTATCGCCATATTCTTTCAATTGTTTTTCAGTTGAGAAGATTAAAGCATCAGCTGCGTTTACCTTATCAGCTTCTTCTTTCATTTTTTTGTCGGCATCAGCATTGGCTTCAGCTTCTTCTTTCATGCGTTTGATTTCTTCGTCAGACAAACCTGAAGATGCTTCAATGCGGATATTTTGTTCTTTTCCAGTAGCCTTATCTTTCGCAGACACTTTGATGATACCGTTCGCATCAATGTCAAAAGTAACTTCGATTTGCGGAACGCCACGAGGAGCAGGTGGAATATCGTTCAAATGGAAACGGCCGATTGTACGGTTTTGGTTTGCCATAGGACGCTCACCTTGTAGAATGTGAATTTCTACTGATGGTTGATTATCCGAAGCAGTAGAGAATGTTTCCGATTTTTTAGTTGGAATTGTCGTATTTGCTTCGATCAATTTAGTCATCACACCACCCATTGTTTCAATACCCAATGAAAGTGGAGTTACATCCAATAATAAAACGTCTTTCACTTCACCGGTCAATACACCACCTTGGATAGCAGCACCTAAAGCTACCACTTCATCCGGGTTTACACCTTTAGAAGGCTCTTTTCCGAAGAATGCTTTTACCGCATCAACGATTGCCGGGATACGAGTAGAACCACCTACTAAGATAATTTCATCAATATCGGATTTGCTGAAACCTGCATTTTTCAATGCTGATTCACAAGGAGCAATTGTTCTCTTGATCAAGTCAGCAGCCAAAGCCTCAAATTTAGCGCGTGATAATGAACGAACTAAGTGTTTTGGTCCAGTTGCATCAGCAGTGATATATGGCAGGTTGATTTCAGTAGAAGTTGAGCTTGATAATTCAATTTTCGCTTTCTCAGCAGCTTCTTTCAAACGTTGCAATGCCATTGGGTCTTTTTTCAAGTCAAAGCCATTGTTTTCACTTTTGAATTCTTCGTTCAACCAGTTGATGATTACGTTATCAAAGTCATCACCACCTAAGTGCGTATCACCGTCAGTAGATTTAACCTCAAATACACCGTCACCTAACTCGAGTACAGAAACGTCATGAGTACCACCACCACAGTCAAAAACAACGATTTTCATGTCCTTGTGTGCTTTGTCCAAGCCATAAGCTAAAGCTGCAGCTGTTGGCTCGTTGATGATACGTTTTACTGATAAACCAGCAATTTCTCCAGCCTCTTTTGTTGCTTGACGTTGTGCATCATTGAAGTATGCAGGAACTGTAATAACAGCTTCAGTCACCTCCTGACCTAAGAAATCTTCTGCTGTTTTCTTCATTTTTTGAAGAACCATAGCAGAAATCTCCTGTGGTGTATATTTGCGGTCGTCAATTTCTACACGCGGTGTATTATTGTCACCTTTAACGATATTATAAGGTACGTGTTCTGCTTCTTTCACAGCTTCATCGTATGAAAGTCCCATAAAACGTTTGATGGAATAAATAGTTTTATGTGGGTTAGTAATTGCTTGACGCTTTGCTGGGTCCCCAACTTTGCGCTCGCCACCCTCTACGAAAGCTACGATCGAAGGAGTTGTACGTTTACCTTCGTTGTTCGTAATTACTACAGGCTCGTTACCTTCCATTACGGCAACACATGAGTTTGTAGTACCTAAGTCAATTCCTATAATTTTAGACATATCTTGTGTTTTAATTTTTTACTTAAACAAATCTATCACTCTATTATCAACCCTTATGCCAATCCAAATTTTTTTAAAAAAAATCACTATTTGTCATCTATTTGTCTTTAGGTACTGCCAAACTGACATTTTCAATACACCAATTGCTCTAAAATCCTTTTTTTTGCTGACTCGTTTTGTCGATTGCGTGGCATATATCTGCCAAAGATTTCCGAGAATTCATTAAGTTTCATTTTTTTCGATTTCTTATCTCGCCAGTCAGCAGGCACAAGTTTATTGGTATATTCAATAGTTGTAGCCCAGTATTGAATATGCATTTCAGGAATCACGAGACCTATTATCATCCCCGGGAGACCATGGCTTAAGGCTGGTCCTGCTGAAACAGGAATTTCTTCCGAATAGTAGGCAATAAGGTAAAGTGAGTCTTTGGTGGCACCATTCACCCGGCGGCAGTTTACACCAGCAATATTTCGGTATTCTTCTGTGAACCGCCAAGTAATGCTGTCCAATGTTTCCGAAAGAATGTATTTCTCGTCAATGTCGAGCTGAATATCTGCGGTGCCAGCTTTCAGATCCTGATAAAGCACTTTGCCATTTTTAGCTCCACCTCTAAATTGTCCTCTCGGGCTTGCGCCAGATCGAGCCGCCCCTTGAAATCTACCGCCCCGACCATTGGCAGAAATAGTCTTAGGTGCGGTCATTTTCACTTCAGCATTTTTCTTGTCACTTTCCGCGCTTTCCTCGGGCATCAGTACGGTTGAATTCTCATCAAAGTAGAATTTCAATTTTTCTGTATGCGAATCAGGTACCTTATCCAAATATTCCATTATTCCTGCGCCTCTGTCCATTCCTTTCGAATTTATGTCGTTGGACATCTGTCGCAGGCGCGCTTTTGTATACGTGACTTTATCAAAACTGATCGTGCCCCTGCTTCCAAAATAAGCATATTGTGCCTGAATGGACAGCCCAAACAAGCAGCAGATAATTACAGTTAAATATAATTTTTTAATCATTTCCTTTCCCTAGATATTTGTTAAAATCCCACTTCACGCCGATCAGAAAGTATTGTGTTAATACCTGTTGAACGGATTCGGAATAGTTGGTGTCACTTGCACTACGGCGTGTATTATTAAATGTGTTGAAAATGTCAAAAGCCTTTACACTAAGCGTCATGCTCTCATCTTTTAGCACTTTTTTCTCCAATTCAATATTGGCATAAAATTGATTGATTGATTTTTTATAAAGCTTAGTCGGGCCTGTATAGCTATAGAAAATATTGGTCATGATATTAAATTTCTTCGGTAAAAAGTACTTAATATAGGCTGACGTTCCCCCCAAAAAACTTGTCGCATTATATTGCGTGTTGATCGAATTTTGCTGTATATTAAATCCGGTATTTACAGAAACGTCAAAGTCAAATCCCTCTGAGTCTTGTTCATTTAAGCTTGAACCTACGCTAAAATTGGTGTTCTTTGCATTGTTCAGCAGAAATTCGCCGCTGGATTGACCACCTTCAAATTTGGTGTAGCTATAGCTATTATTAAATATGACGCTTGCACTCTTGTTAAAGTTGATACGACGATTGGCTAAAGGTTGCATGTGGTTGATATTCAGAGTGCTATTCCAGCTGGATTTGCCGGACAGGTTTTCGTAAGTGCTGATTTGAGCCGAATTGTCCAATATGGTGGTTTTGTTAACAATAGGATTGTTGACAAAAGAAAAGCTCCCGTTGATATTAATATTTGTTCCTTTCAATAAACTGAAAGCATTATAATTGGCCGAAATATTATTACTAACTGCGCGCTTAAGATCGGGATTACCAATTTGCTGGAACAAAGGATTGGTTTGGGGTTGAAGTGGCTGTAATTGATCAAACGACGGTATAATATTTGAACTCTGATAAGCTAATCGTATATTTCTACTGTTTGAAATTCGATAATTGGCGTCAATATTTAAATTGTTATCCCAAAAGTTACGGGCAAGATCAATGGCCCTGTAGCTATCATTCAGCTGTTGATTCTTGTAGAAAGTTCGGTTTGAAAAATTGATTTCCAGTTTTTCTTTGCGGTAAGAAAAGTTGACATTAACTCCTTGATTAGTGTTATTGTCCACCTGATTTTGAGAGTAAAGTGAATCAAACTGCTGCGTGATATTGTTTATTGAATTTTGCGTATTGGTGTTTTTTGAATGATTAAAACTATAGCCCAAGGCAACATTGATATACGCATTGATTCGGTTATTCAAGTTGATGGACGAAGTGAAATTATTGCCCTTATTCCAGCCCTGTCGATTTTGGTCGATAATGGTGCTATCTGCTGTTTTATAAAAATAGGTTCGTGAATTGACTTTACTTTCTGAAGATGATTCTTTGTGATTGTTGCCGATCATCACATTTAAAGAGCGTCCCGGTTTTAGCCGCTTTCTATAGTTTAAGCGAAAATTGTTGTTCGAGTTTGAAGAATTCGACTGATTATTCTCCCTAAAGTCACTGATTGGATTAGCCAATCCATCGCTTGTGTTGCTGTTTGTATTGTTAAATTGCGAAGTATTTTCCCAACTGGCATTGGATTGGAGTTCGATACTTTGCGTGGAATCCAGTCGCATGCTGATGTTTGAACGGAAATCATGACTTTGGCTGTGCCTTTCATTATTAGTACTCGTGTTTTTTTCTTGAATAGACTCGTCTGGCAGCACGTTTTTATTGTAAGTTTCTGAACGGTTCTTATTGCTATTGTCGTCGTAACCATAGTTGGCATTTACTTTTAGGGCTTTTTTGAAGAACTGATTATCATAGTTGGCGCCAAGGTTTGTGTTCAGTGGTTCGCCCGTAATTTGATTGTTCATCCGTAAAGAGCCCTCACGACCACTTGAACTTCCCATATTATTGTGGCTGGCAGTAATTCCAATACGCTCGGTCTTGTTAAATTTGGCAGCGAACAGATTTCCAGCATATAGTCCTTGGGATCCCGCTAATGCCTCCATGTTCCCAAATAGGCCTTTTCGAGCTTTCTCCTTAAGCACAACATTAACCGTTTGGATCCTTACGCCATCGTCGATGCCCGAAAGCTCGGCCTCCTCAGATTTTTTCTCATAAAGCTGTACCTTGTCGACAGCATCTGCTCGTACATTTCTAATGGCTATTTTAGGATCATAACCAAAAAATTCCTCCCCATCAATAAATACTTTTTGTACTGATTTTCCCTGAGCCGTGATAGTTCCGTCTCCCGTCACGGTGAAACCGGGTAGACGACGCAGTAAATCTTCCAGTTTGGCATTTTTTTCCGTCGCGAAACTCGCGGCGTCATATTCTATGGTGTCACCTTTGAGTGTAATTGGAAGACGACGGGTCACAATCACCTCCTGTAAAACGTTTCTTTGGGAATTTATTTTGATATCGTGTAAGTCCAGATCTTTGTCTGCAATTTGGATCGTATCGCTATAGAGTTCAAATTTAGGGTAGGAGGCCAGCATGATGTAGCTCCCCGGTTTAATATTTTTAACCTGGAATCTCCCCTCTTCATTGGCGCGGTTAAAATAACGGAGAACTGAATCGCGGTTCAATAAAATAATAGAAGCATTGGTCAGGGGTTTATCATCTGCCTTGTCTAGAATCCTCCCCTTGATGTTTATTTGCGAGTAAGCACTGTTGATGAGGATAAATAGCAAAAATAATAATTCAACTAATCTTTTCATGTACGGGTGTTATCCTTCAAATATAATTTACTTAATCGTTAATAAATGTAAAATATCTTTTCTGAATGTAAAATCTTTGGTATATCCCCCGGAGGGTAGCAGCTTTTTGTTATTTTAATGGAAGTTTTTAGAAAATCTTTATTTTTATTGCATTCAATACAGATAGTTGCCGATAGGTATGTTGAGAAAGTTGGAAGTAAAATTTACCTTTGCACAAAATTGATGTTATGACTTTTGAAAATTACTTGCAGCAATTCGAAGATATCTTAAATCATCCTGAGAATTACCCGGCCTATCAGGACGAAGAATATTATCAGTACACCAAAATGAACTGGGCTAGAATGGGCCGGTGGTTAAAACGATTTATGCCAAACTCGGATTTTGATCATTTTGTAAAGTCAATTGCTGAGAAACAACAATGGATTATTATTACTGAACCTTGGTGCGGGGATGCGGCGCATTCTGTACCGATGCTCGCTAAAATGGCCTCACAAAACTCCAACATCACGTTGGACATACAACTTCGTGACAGCGCGCCTTTTCTGATCGATTCTTACCTGACCAACGGAGGGAAATCTATTCCGATTCTTGTCATACGTGATGAAAACGGACGAGATTTAGCTGTCTGGGGGCCACGTCCTACAGCTTGCCAAGATTTGTTCTTGAAGCTGAAAGAGCAGGGAGTGGATTTCTCCGAAATTAAAGAAGAAATTCAAAAATGGTATAATGCCGATAAAGGAGTAGCCATCCAAAAGGAAATCCAGTCCCTGCTGGAAAAATAAGGGAAAGTACATTTTTTTCCTTTTCTGGCCATGTTTTGGAAAAGGAATGTTAAGCTAAAACCAAAGAAATATGAACATTGAAGATCTGAGGGATTATTGTTTATCTATCGGGCCAGTTGTGGAAGAAACCCCATTTGGTCCAGATACACTTGTGTTTAAGATTGGCGGCAAGATTTTTTTATTGGTTGGGCTGGATCAGATCGATGAACTTCGGTTTAATGTAAAGTGTAATCCCGAAAGGGCAATAGAATTGCGTGAAAAGTACGAACATACAGTGCTACCGGGCTATCATATGAATAAAAAGCATTGGAATACCATTATTGCCAATCGAGAACTGGAAGACAAAATTCTTGAAGAACTCATTGTCCATAGTTATAGTCTAATTGTTGAAAGCTTGCCGACTAAACTCAAGCAGGAGATCAAGGGGTTATAGCCAGCCCATATATTTGACGAATCGGTTTACTGTTAAGGAAAAGCATTTCAATGACTTTTTCTGACACTTGGTATGCTGGATTTGCCAAAATTGTGAAATCACATCGATTAATAAATTTACACTAAATATTATTTTTATGAAGCGAACACGAAATTACTTGTGGGTAATCGGTTTTACGTTCCTTCTCAGCTTGGGAAGTTGTATCAAGGAAGAAGCTCTGAATGCTGAGGCGGACATCGAAGCGGCTAGTATCCCTCAAGGGGATCAGGTTTTAAAGGGTAACCCCTCCATAGATAACAATACTGTTGTTTTCCCATTAAAACGTTTTACGGGGAATTATATGCAATCTCCTGAATTTGTGTTGACGCCTGGGGCATCAATCGAGCCGAAAAGTGGTACAGAACTTAATTTTTTCGAACCACAAAAATATACTGTTACTTCCCAGGATGGAGCTTGGACTAAGACATATACGGTTTCATTTGTGATTGATGAAGGGGCAGATTTATATGCTCCTTTTGAGAATGCTGAAGTGGTAGATACGGATAGTCCAGAAGGACATTATCATAAGTTTTTTGATTTGACAACACTAGGGCAAAAAAAATATAATTGGGCAACAGCAAATGATGGATATAATATTTTAGCTGCTACTCTTTTAGAACAAGGAGAACAATTGGTCCCTGGCTTTTATCCCACGACACAGATAACAGATGGTTATATCGGTAAAGCTGCGAAACTTACGACCAAAAGTACAGGAGCATTAGGTGGACTATTTGGCTCACCCCTCGCTGCAGGTAATTTATTCTTAGGGGAATTTAAAACAACATTTCCAACAATTAACTCCACACGTTTTGGACTTCCTTATGACAATAAAACTGCCCCTTTGGCATTGAGGGGATTTTTTAAATATAAAGCTGGTGAGTTGTTTATTGTAAACAATGCGCCTTCACAGCTAAAGAAAGATACTTGGGATGGGTATGCGTTATTGTTTGAAAAGGTCTCACCGCCGAAAGATAATTTTCTAACTGGAGCACATAGCTTCACTGATCCACGTATAGTTGCCGTTGCACGCGTGGGAGCAAAAGAGCAGATTGAGACAAATGTATGGACGCCATTTAACCTTCCTTTCTCTTTTGTCAATGGTAAATCATTCGATCCCACTAAAGAATATATGTATACAATTGTATTTAGTTCAAGTAAAGAGGGGGATAAGTTTAACGGTGCTGTAGGCAGTACATTACTTATTGATGAAGTAGAGCTAGTTGTAAATAACTTAAAATAGTATCCCTTCTATTATCAATAAATATAAATACTTCAATGGAGGAGCATATCACTGAATATATTCCCAATTGGTGTGATCATTTTTAAATTAAAGACTATCTAATGAATAAGTTTCTCTATATAATTGCTGTCTTCATGATAGCGACTGGTGGTGTGCAGGCTCAAAGCGGCACGTCAAATCATCCAAATTTTTTCAATACCGATATCGATTACGCATTGCAGGCTCAGTTCAGTATTGGTGGCAGTAGCCCGTTGGGTCTCCCTCAAACCATACGGAAGATTGAAAGTTTCAATCCAGGTTTGCAGGTCGGACTAGAAGCAAATGCGACAAAATGGTTAGGTGAAAAGAAAATCTTGGGGGTTCGTACCGGGCTTCGCTTCGAAACAAAAGGGATGAAAACTAAGGCGCGGGTGAAAAACTATTTAACGGAGATTGTAAAAGATAATGCTAAAGTGAAAGGGTATTATACGGGTAAAGTGGAAACTAACGTTCAAAATACCTATCTAACACTGCCGGTGTTAGCGGTCTATAAGTTATCTAACCGGTGGAATCTCTATGGAGGACTTTATTTCGCTACATTATTGGATAATAGTTTTGATGGAAATGTGTCTGATGGTTATTTGCGTCAAAATACACCAACCGGAACAAAAATTACATTTGAAGAGGGAAGTCAGGCTTTCTATGATTTCTCTGAGAACGTTCGGAAATTTCAATGGGGAACGCAAGTTGGAGCAGAATGGCTCCTGAACCAACACTTTAAATTTTTAACCGATCTGACCTACGGATTTAACAATATCCTCGAGAAAGATTTTAATTCTATAGACTTTAGTATGCATAATATCTATCTAAATGTTGGATTTGGCTACACTTTTTAAGCATAAATTAGGTGTTTCGCGACCTAAAATGAAAAGGATACCATTAGTTTAATGGCTAATGGAATCCTTTTTGATATATTTTTGGAGTTTTATCTTCCTTTTACAGATTACATTTTTAATCCGATTTCTCTCAACCGCTCATCCAGGTATTGACCCGCGGTATAATCTTCGTAAACTTTCGGGTGTTCTGCATCGATGCATGATTCTAGTGAAGCCAAGCTCATGGAAGATTTTGGATGCAAAAAGAAAGGGATAGAAAAACGCGAAGTTCCCATCTTTTCCCGTGGAGGATTGACAACACGGTGCGTAGTTGATTTCAGCTTATTGTTTGTCAATCGTTGCAACATATCGCCCACATTAATAACAATATCTTCGCCTTTGGCTTTAATAGGGAACCATTCGCCATCTTTTGTCAACACTTCTAGACCATCCGCACTGGCACCAATTAATAAGGTAATGAGGTTGATATCTTCGTGTGCACCGGCACGAACAGCGTCAGGCGCTAAGGCATCAGGGTCATTGATTGGGAAATAATGGATCGCACGTAGAATAGAATTACCATTGATAACAAATTTTTCGAAGTAATTCTCTTCCAGGTCAAGGTAGATCGCAATCGCTTTCAGTAAGTCGCGGCCTGTATCTTCAAGCTTTTTATAAACCTCAGCTGTGACACCGTTAAAGCGAGGAATTTCAGCAACTTCTGGATTGTCCGGAAAATCAGCTTTGGAATATTTTTCGCCAACAATTGTTTGGCCGCGCTGCCAAAATTCTTTTAAGTCCGGAGTCTTCGCATCTTTAGCTTTTTCTCTTCCTTTTGCTGTATAACCACGCTGACCTGCCAATTCTGGAAACTCATATTTTTCCTTCGTCTCAGTAGGTAAGCTGAAAAATTCAGGAACTACTTGGTACAACTCCTCGATCAGATCTTTTGATAAGCCATGATTTGCAATCGTTACAAAGCCCGTTTCGTTAAACGCTTTGCCAATATCTTGAATAAATTGATTTCTTTGTTCTTGGGTTCCTTGTGTGTAATGCTGCAAGTCCAAGCGCGGTATGTTTACTAAAGCCATACAGTGTTGATATTTGTTTAGGACAAAGTTAACGGAATTAATTTTGATTATTACATAAAGGTTGTTAATAAAAGTTTTTAGTTTTACTGTATCGTTCTGTATTTCAGTGTTTAAAAGTTTTCCACATTTCAATAGTGCTCTTAGTTTCGCTTAACCTATAAACGGTCATCATGCTGACGAATATATGACAAAATTTATAGTTCGGATCTTGCTATTCTAATTCCTAACGAGTATATTTGTTATGCAAGCATAATAAATAGCTTGAGAGTGCGCTTATGAACCAAAATCAGACAATCGATTATTTTTTAAAAACAGGCTGGCAGACCATAGCCAATAAATACAATCAAATCGCTTCGCAGTATGGATTTACGCAGGCGGCGGGTTATATTTTGATAAATATCCATAAAGAAGGCACTCCTGTTTCTCAGATTGCAAATCTGACGGGAGTTAAAACAACTAGTTTGTCTCGGGTGTTGAATAATTTGGAGTCATTGGGATTTATTTACCGGGAGACTAGCGAAACGGATAAAAGATCTGTGAAAGTATATTTGACAGAACTCGGTCGCGAAAAAAGGAGAATTGCTAAAGATGTCGTGCGTAATTTCAATCAATACCTGGCAGATAATTTTTCAGAAAATGAGCGTGACCAATTGATTGCTTCGCTAGCGAAACTAAATGATCTTGCAAACAGCTACAAGGAAGAAGTAATCGTCTAGAATTTAAACCAAATGTACAGAAGTGCATACTAAATATGTTATGATGAACAGAAATATTAGAAAAGTGGCAGTTCTCGGTTCGGGTGTTATGGGCTCGCGAATTGCTTGTCATTTTGCTAACATTGGTGTTGAAGTTTTACTGTTGGATATCGTTCCACGTGAGCTTCTCCCAGCGGAAGAAGCCAAGGGCCTAACGTTGGAGAGCAAGATCGTCCGGGATCGTATTGTTAACAGTTCTTTAGAAACGGCTTTAAAAACAAATCCATCACCAATTTATAGCAAGTCTTTTGTTAAACGAATCAAAACAGGAAACTTTGATGATAATCTTCAAGATATTGCCCACGTGGATTGGATTATCGAGGTTGTCGTTGAACGACTTGATGTTAAACAGTCCGTTTTCGAGCGTGTTGAACAATTTCGAAAACCTGGAACATTAATTACCTCCAATACTTCTGGTATTCCCATTCATTTGATGACAACAGGTAGAAGTGAGGATTTTAAAGATCATTTTTGCGGTACCCACTTCTTTAATCCACCCCGCTACCTACCTTTGTTGGAGGTTATTCCAACACCGCATACCAAACCTGAAGTCGTCGATTTTATTCTTCAATTCGGTGATAAGATGTTAGGTAAATCTGTTGTATTATGTAAAGATACACCGGCATTTATTGGAAATCGTATCGGGGTTTATTCGATGTTGGCGGTCACTCATCTGGTGGAACCTCTCGGTTTAAGCGTTGAAGAGATCGACAAATATACAGGCCCGGCAATGGGACACCCTAAATCGGCAACATTTCGTACGGCAGATGTGGTCGGACTGGATACTTTGGTGAATGTTGCTAATGGTTTGGCACAGAATGCGCCGGAAGATGAAGCTAAAGGTGTGTTCCAACTTCCTCCATTCATCAGTAAGATGGTAGAAAATAAATGGTTGGGCGAGAAAACCAAAAAAGGATTTTATGAAAAAGTAAAAGCTGATGATGGTAGTTCAGAGATTTTGTCTTTAAATCTAAAAACGCTGGAGTTTGGGTCGCAGCAAAAAGTGAAATCAGCGACTTTGGAATCCACAAAACCTGTAGATGATATCCGCAAACGGATGAAAGTATACGAACAGGGAACCGATAAAGCCGCAGAACTCTTCCGTGCCATGCATTATCCCTTGTTTGAATATGTATCCCGCCGTGTCCCAGAAATCACCGATGACTTCTTCCGAATAGATGATGCTATGCGAGCCGGATTTGGATGGGAGTTAGGACCATTTGAAGTATGGGATGCCTTAGGTGTTCGCGAGACTTTAGCTAAAATTAAGGCGGAAGAAAAACGACTTCCAGGCCAAAATGGTGAAGTTGCAACCTGGGTACATGAAATGCTAGATGCAGGACATGAATCCTTCTATAAAATTGAGAATGGCGTGCGCCATTATTATGACATTGCTTCAAAGTCGTATAAACCTATTCCCGGAACAGAGGAACTTATTGTGTTGGATCATATCCGTGAAAGTAAAACGATCTGGAAAAACACAGGTGTCTCTATTATAGATCTAGGTGATGGTATTATCAATTGTGAATTCCACACCAAGATGAATACCATTGGTGGCGATGTGATTCAAGGTTTGAATAAAGCGATCGATCTTGCTGAAAAAGAATACCGCGGATTGGTAGTTTCTAATGATGGAAAAAATTTCTCTGCTGGAGCTAACATCGGAATGATTTTCATGATGGCAGTAGAACAGGATTTTGACGAATTGAATATGGCAGTCCGTGCATTTCAAAATACATCGATGCGGTTGCGGTACTCATCAATTCCGGTCGTCGTTGCTCCCTTTCAAATGACCCTCGGCGGTGGCTGTGAATTTTCAATGCATGCGGATTTTGTGCAGGCTCATGCCGAAACATATATGGGTTTGGTCGAATTAGGAGTTGGTGTTATCCCCGGCGGCGGCGGTACCAAAGAATTTACACTAAGGGCCTCTGAAGAATTTAAAGAGGATCAAATTGTTCAAAACACGTTGAAAGATAAATTCCTCACTATTGGGCAGGCAAAAGTATCCACTTCTGCTTATGAAGCTTATGAACTTGGCTATTTGCAGAAAGATAAATTTGCAATAACAATGAATCGTGCCCGCCTCTTGGCAGATGCCAAAGCAAAGGCCATAGAGTTGGCCGATAAGGGATATGTTCAGCCGGCTCCGCGCAATGATATCAAGGTTTTAGGCAATCAGGGATTGGGAATTGTGTATGTGGGAGCTTCGTCTATGCGAGAGGGTAACTATATATCAGATTATGATCGTAAGATCTCAGAAAAGCTAGGCTGGGTGATGTGTGGAGGAAACTTATCATCACCGACCGAAGTGTCCGAACAATATTTACTGGATCTTGAACGTAGAACGTTTCTCGAGCTTTGTGCAGAACGCAAAACACTTGAAAGGATTCAATTTATGTTGACAAAAGGTAAGCCTTTACGGAACTAAAACTCACTACTCACGAAAAAAATAAAAATAATGGAAGCATATATAGTAGCAGGATTTCGTACAGCAGTAGGTAAAGCGCCGCGAGGAGTATTTCGCTTTATGCGGGCGGATGATTTAGCATCGGATGTGATTAAGCATCTCGTATCTACTGTGCCGAATTTAAATAAAGAAGATATAGATGATGTTATCGTTGGAAATGCAATGCCAGAGGCTGAACAGGGGCTCAATATGGCACGTTTTATTTCCTTAATGGGATTGGATACCGATAAGGTGCCCGGAGTGACTGTCAATCGATACTGCGCATCTGGGTTGGAAACTATTGCCACAGCGGTAGCGAAAATTAAGACAGGTATGGCAGATGTCATTATTGCCGGCGGGGTAGAAGTCATGTCCGGAATGCCTTTTGGCGGCTGGAAAATTGTGCCCAATCCTGTGGTCGCCAAAGATCATCCCGACTGGTACTGGGGTATGGGGTTGACAGCTGAAGCGGTCGCTAAAGACTACAAGGTTTCCCGTGAAGACCAGGATGCATTCGCACTTAAATCAAACCAAAAGGCAGTTGCGGCTATTCAAAACGGCCATTTGAAAGATGGTATCGTGCCTATCACTGTAAAAGAAAATTATTTAAAGGACGGCAAAATTGCAACACGTGAATATGTGGTCGATACCGATGAAGGCCCTCGCGCTGATACCTCCTTGGAGGCTCTGGGAAAGTTAAAACCAGTTTTTGCTGCAAATGGTTCGGTGACTGCAGGTAATTCCTCACAAACATCTGACGGCGCGGCATTTGTCTTAGTGATGTCCGAAGCTAAAGTGAAAGAGCTTGGCGTGAAGCCTATTGCAAAGCTCATTAGTTTTGCTGTGGCAGGCGTTCCACCTCGCATTATGGGGATTGGACCCATTTATGCAATACCTAAGGCTTTGCATAGAGCGGGGCTTAAAAAAGAAGATATTGATCTCTTTGAGCTGAATGAAGCTTTTGCGTCTCAGTCGCTAGCCGTTATCCGTGAACTTGGGTTAGACGAAGAAAAGGTGAATGTCAATGGCGGTGCTATCGCTTTAGGTCACCCACTTGGCTGTACGGGAGCTAAATTAACAGTCCAAATTTTAAACGAGTTGAAACGCAGAGGCAAAAAGTACGGGATGGTGACGATGTGCGTGGGAACTGGTCAGGGAGCAGCAGGTATTTTTGAGTTATTGGACTAAAATTAGCCGCATAGAATAGCACTGTAAACAGCATATGGATTTCTGATCTCATAGCTAATAGAAGTATTTTAAAAAACATGGTGGACAGCAACATCACTTAGCTGCAATTTGCGCGTCCATATAAATCTAAAAAGACAATGAGCGAAAATAAAGCAATTAAAGGCGGAGAGTTCGTGATTAGAGAGACTCCCTACACCGCAGTTTTTATTCCAGAAGAGTTTGATGAAGAAGCTAAAATGATTCGTCAGACCTGCTTAGATTTCTTGGATACAGAAGTATTGAATAAGCTTGACCGTATCGATGCGCAAGAGGAAGGTCTGATGCCCAGTTTGATGGATAAGGCCGGTGAACTTGGCATGCTGGGCGTTTCTATTCCCGAAGAATATGGCGGTTTTGGCAAGAGTTTCAACACTTCAATGCTCGTTGCCGATGCAGTAGGTGGTGGGTTTTCCTTTGCGGTCGCGCTGTCAGCCCATACAGGAATAGGTACCCTGCCTATTTTGTATTATGGCAATGATAGTCAAAAGGCAAAATATATTCCTAAACTTGCTACTGGTGAATGGAAAGCGTCGTATTGTTTGACAGAACCCAACGCTGGATCGGACGCAAACTCGGGACGTACCTCGGCAAAATTAAATGCTGAGGGAACCCATTATTTGATCAATGGTCAAAAAATGTGGATTACGAATGGTGGTTTTGCAGATATTTTTATCGTATTTGCAAAAATCGATAATGATAAAAACTTGACGGCATTTATTGTCGAGAAAGATTTTGGCGGTATTACGATGAATCCGGAAGAACATAAATTGGGTATTAAAGGATCTTCAACACGCCAGATCTTTTTTAATGATTGTGCTGTTCCGGTAGAAAATATGCTTTCTGATCGTGAGAACGGATTTAAGATTGCTGTAAACATCCTAAATATTGGTCGTATAAAACTTGGAGCCGCTACGATCGGTTCGGCACGGATGGTCATCAACCATGCCGTACAGTATGCCAATGAACGTGTGCAATTTAATTTGCCGATTTCCAAATTCGGTGCTATCCGATATAAGCTGGCCGAAATGGCAACACGTTTATTTGCCGTCGAGTCGGCATCCTATCGCGCAGGTCAGAATATTGACGACGCCTACGATGCGCTGATTGCGGGTGGTATGGATGAAGCAAAAGCAAAATTGAAGTCTGTGGAGCAGTTTGCGATCGAGTGCGCTATTATCAAAGTGTGGTGTTCAGAAATGTTGGATTATGTGGTGGATGAGGGCGTACAGATTTATGGTGGAATGGGCTATTCGGCGGATGCACCTATGGAACGTGCTTATCGGGATTCACGGATCAACAGGATTTTTGAAGGCACCAACGAAGTGAATCGTTTGCTCGTCGTAGACATGTTGTTAAAACGCGCCATGAAAGGGGAATTAGACCTGATGGGGCCTGCGCAAGCTGTAGCCGGTGAGCTTTTAGCTATTCCCGACTTTGCAGATGAGGATGACGCACCTTTTGCAGCAGAAAAGAAAATTGTGGCAAATCTTAAAAAGGCGGGATTATTAATTGCAGGAGCTGCTGTACAGAAATTGATGATGTCGCTTTCCAAAGAAGAGGAGATTCTAATGAACATAGCCGATATTATTGGATATGTTTATATCACCGAATCTGTTTTGTTACGTGCGGAAAAATTGGTACATACAGGATCTGATAAAGCTGATTACGCAACAGATATGGCTAAAATCTACCTGTATGGTGCGATAGATAAAGTCAGCGCTGCTGGCAAAGAAGCATTGTATTCATTTGGTGAGGGCGACGAGCTGAACATGATGTTGGTTGGTTTGCGCAGATTCACTAAAGCCCAACCGTTCAATGTGAAAGATGCCCGTCAGCGAATTGCAAAAAAATTGATAGACGAGAATAAGTATTGTTTTTGATTGAAAATAAATTATTGGTTTTGGTTGATGGCCGAAGATTTCTCTTCGGCCATTTTTGTGTTACAATTCCAGAAGTAACTGTAATTATATTAAATTTAACCTTTTAAACCCTAACCATTATATGACATCTTCAAGATCATTTACATTTACAGAAGACTGGGTAGTCGTCATCTTGGGAATTGCTACCATCCTTCTTGCATTATCAGGAGTCGTGGCACCAGTACCTAGTTTTTCGTGGAATAATTCGGCCGAACTCGTATCAACTGTATTGGACCCGGCAAATTTAATGAAGCTATTTGAGCAATTTATTTACGTATTCGTAACCGCACTATTGGGCGCATTTCTTTTGGGAAAATCTATAAAATATTTATTAGTTGTATTTCCTGTTGTATTTTTCCTTACGGTATTTGCCTTGGTTTTGGCAGGCAATGCAACGGTTAAAGAATATAATCTCGAAGCTGTAATTTTTAGTTTGATTATTGGGTTAATTATCAGCAATTGCTTTAAACTGCCTAAGTGGTTTAAAGAAGCGCTCAGTACGGAGCTTTATGTCAAGATCGGTCTAATTCTACTTGGAACCACCGTTATCTTCGGAGATATTCTCAAAGCCGGATCCTTGGGGCTTATTCAAGCGCTGGCTGTCGTACTGTCGGTTTGGTACTTCGCTTTCTGGATCTGCAAAAAGTTAAAGATTGATAAAGAGATGGCGTTGATGTTGTCGAGTGCAGTATCTATTTGTGGTGTCTCTGCTGCAATAGCAACTTCAGGCGCGATCAAAGGCGATAGTAAAAAACTTTCCTATGTGATTTCGTTGGTCCTGATTACGGCGATTCCAATGATGATCTTCATGCCTTACATGGCAGAGTGGATGGGGTTGTCGCAAGAGGTTACAGGTGCTTGGCTTGGTGGTAGTATTGATACAACGGGAGCTGTAGTGGCTTCCGGGTCGCTCGTAGGTGAAAGAGCTTTGGAGATTAGTACTATTGTGAAATTTTCACAAAATGTATTGCTTGGACTAGCAGCTTTTGCGATCAGTATTTATTGGACTTATGCTAAATCTGTTGATGATGAGACCAAACGCGATAAACCGACATTGAAAATTATCTGGGAACGCTTCCCAAAATTTGTATTGGGCTTTGTATTAGCCTCCCTGTTATTCTCTTTTATTGTATCTCCTGAGAAGATAGATGCGGTCAAAGGAAGTTTGAAAAACTTACAGGGGCTTTGGTTTACCTTAGCATTTACATCAATCGGTTTGGAAACGAATTTTAAGGACCTTTTTGTACAAGATAATAAGAAGCCGTTGTATGCTTTTCTGATTGCTCAGACTTTTAATGTTATTATTACTTTATTGATTGCATTGGTGTTATTTCGCTAAGAAGGTAAGTGTTTCAACGTGAAACAGATCGTTATAATATGACGGTAAAGATGGTCGTCCAAATAGGATGGCCTTTTTTATGCGTTTTCATAACGAGGTTATGCGTGGCGATTTTTTTCTGGCTCATAGTACAGATCATTGTTTTTTATAATAACGCTTTGCTTCTCGATTTTTGCTGGATTGTTAGCGTATAGGATTGTTGCCGCCTTGATTTTTTATCCTGAGTGGACGATGAATAGCCTTTTTTTTTCTATAAATAGCTGTTAATTAAGGGTTAATGTGTTTTAAAAAAAAATATTATAAAATCTATCAAATTAGTAGTCTTTTAAAAAATATTTATATATTTGTATCGTCATCTGACTTACAGGCAAGTAGAGCAGCGGGCGAAATGAACTAACTTGATTATGAATCGAACTAGCAATAGCATTTGATCTTATAAAAGAGAATATGTGTTCATAGCTTTTTAAAATTACAACATAAATATGCACATGCAACTGATGCGTGAATGGCAAGGTAAATAAAAGAAAATAACAAATAAAACGAATGAAACAAGATTACTCCGCAAAAACAAGTGTATTGCTTTTTCCAGTTGAAGCAGGTATAATGACCTTAAAAAGCGCTAAGGAACGAATGTGTTGTTAAAATTTCTCTCTTACACTCTCTTATATTAGAAAAGGGAAGCCGAGGCTTCCCTTTTACCAAGTTTTAACAATGAAGCAAGTATCGATTGGCGTTGGCACTTGTTTAGATTCACCATTAAACTGAATAAATTTATGAAAAAAAATGCTATTTTCCGAATTAGCGTCATTTTTAGCTTGCTTTTGACAGGCTCTTACCAAGTCTACGCGCAAGTGGAAAATCCAAAACCTATTATAAATGCCTCTTTAACAGGTACTGTAATTGATGCCGTCACAAAAGAACCATTGCAAGGTGTTACGGTGCAACTTGAGGCTGTTACACACCAGGTGAAAACTGACAGTAAAGGAGTTTTTCAGTTTGTAACTGGACAAAAATTACCTTTTTCATTAATTGTATCTATTGTTGGGTATCAAACCCGTCATATTGTTATTGATCAATCTCCTGCAATAATCGAGCTTACGCCGCGGTTGGAAGCCTTGGATCAGGTGGTGGTCACAGCACGCCGTCGTAAAGAGCAGCTACAGGATGTACCTATTCCCATTTCTATTATTCGTGGAGCAGCACTTGAGGATGCAGGTGCCTTTAATGTCAATAGACTAAAAGAGCTTGTACCTACAGTTCAGTTGTATGCATCGAACGCACGTAATACGACGCTTAATATCCGAGGAATGGGCTCAACTTATGGTCTTACCAATGATGGGATTGATCCGGGAGTAGGGTTTTATCTTGATGGTGTTTATATTGCACGTCCCGCAGCGACTTGGTTGGACTTTATTGACATTGACCAAATCGAAGTACTGCGGGGCCCCCAGGGTACATTGTTTGGAAAAAATACAACAGCAGGAGCATTCAATATCACTTCACGTTTACCACAATTCACACCAGAAGCCAATGTGGAAGTGAGTTACGGAAATCAGGGTTTTATTCAGGCGAAAACTTCCATATCCGGACCTCTGGCCAAAAACTTAGCTGCGAGAGTTTCCTTTTCTGGAACACAGCGTGATGGCAATCTTTTTAATGTACACACCAATAGAAAGATTAACGATATCAACAACCTGGGTTTTAGAGGACAATTGCTCTTTACTCCATCTGAAAATATCAAACTGGTGCTTTCCGGTGATGTGTCGTCGCAAAGACCTGACGGTTATGGATGGGCCGTTGCGGGAGTGGTAAAAACACAGCGTGCAGATTATAGACAATTTGATGCAATTATCAAGGATCTTGGTTACGAACTCCCATATCAAAGCGCTTTCGAACGTAAGATTGACCTGGATACTCAGTCCAAAGCGGATAATAAATTGGGAGGAGTTGCATTGAACGCCGATATCAAGATTGGCGGGGGAACACTAACCTCAACTTCTGCCTGGCGGACATGGACATGGGTGCCGCTGAATGACCGCGATTACTTAGGGCTCCCTGTATATACAGTTTCAGCAGGTAATTCGGTCCATAACCAATGGTCACAGGAATTCAGGTATTCTGGAAAGATTAGTGAAAAGGTTAGCGGCGTTGTTGGGCTATTTGGTCTTTGGCAGGATCTTGGCACAGATCCCGTACATACCGAAGAAACAGGATCTGCGTTTTGGCGTTTTCAAAAAAGCTCGACGAGTGCACTGTGGCAGACTCCCGGCTTATTCGACAATTTTGGAATCAAGACCGTTTATGGAATTAAGAGCACAAGCCTGGCCGCCTATACACAGATTGATTGGGCTGTAACCCCAAAATTACACATCCTGCCAGGTCTTCGCTACAACTATGATAAAAAGGTAGCTAACTACGATAGACAAACCTATGGTGGCTTGCAAACATCAGACCCGGCATTGCTTGCGTTGAAGAACGGTGTATATACCAATCAAACTTTTGATGTCAATGCCGATGCCGACAATTTCTCTGGTCAGCTCTCAACAAGATACCGCTTCAATCCGAAGATAAATGCTTACGCTACATATTCCATCAGCTATAAGCCTGTCGGTATCAACGTCGGTGGATTACCGACAGCCAATGGAGCAGTGTTGCTGGATCTGGCCGAAGTAAAACCTGAGGCTCTCCAGCATAAAGAAATTGGTGTGAAAACAAATCCGACACGCAACTCACTGCTCAACCTGACGGTCTATCAAACGGATATAAAAGACTACCAGACCCAAGTGCAGACGCCCGAACCGGGTGTGAACCGTGGTTATCTGGCCAATGCCGAAAAGGTGCGTGTAAAGGGTGTTGAATTGGATGGAAATATCAATATTGGACATTTTCTCCGACTGAATGGAGCATTGGCTTATACGGATGCCAAATACGTCAAATTTACCAATGCACCTGTCCCTTTAGAAGAGGTTGGCGGAGCGCAGGCTTTTAAAGATATCTCTGGCGGCGTCCTTCCTGGTGTTTCCAAATGGTCTTGGTCGCTGGGTGGTGAAGCGAATAAAAGCGGTAAACTGATCGGAATTAATGGATCTTACTTTGTGGGCGCAGACCTCTTTCACCGTTCTAAATTTTCGTCCAGTTCTTCACCATCCCAATACCTAAATATTGATGCCTATTCGGTCTTGAACGCCAGGCTAGGATTCAGGGGATCGAACGGTATTTCGGTGTTTGTGTGGAGTAGAAATCTAACGAATAAAGATTACTATGAACAGCTGCTAGCGGCCCCGGGAAGTTATGGGCAGTACGCCGGAGTGGTCGCCGATCCACGAACCTATGGCGTCACGCTCCGATACAATTGGAAGCAGGGGAATTAAGTCCGTAATTCATATATATTTTTATCGACCGTCTCCATTTCATCATGGGGACGGTTTTTTGTTTTTGGGACAATATATATTTGCATCTTTTTTATATATGGAAATTTGTATCTTAAATCATCATTAAGGGGAATGATTTGCGTATGAACGAAAAAGAGCTTTTACAACACTATAAAACAAGCGGTGACTTGTCTACATTGGGGAAATTATATTCACCCTATATGTCTTTGCTTTATGGTGTATGCTTTAAATACCTGCAAGATCCTGATCGCAGTCAGGATGCTGTGATGCAGATATTTGAAGAGCTTATCCAGAAGCTTCGCCACTATGAAGTCGATAATTTTAAGAGCTGGCTGCACGTTTACAGTAAAAATTATTGCTTGATGCAGTTGCGTAAAGATAAGCGGACAACGCAGGTTGATATTGAAGACAATTTGTTTGAAAGCGAACAAAAGCTAAATGATACCAGTGAAACCAAATGGGAAGAAAAGGATTTTGAGAAACTGGAAGGCTGTATGCGAACTTTAAATCGCGAACAACAAGAGTGTGTACGCTTGTTTTATCTCGAGCAAAAATGTTATAAAGATATCGCAGATGTGACTGGATATGATTTGAATAAGGTCAAAAGTGCTATTCAAAACGGAAAGCGCAATCTGAAAATCTGTATGGAAAGGAAAGAAAATGGAAAATAATTATCAATTATCACGGATCCACAATTACATCCATGGTTTGATGAGTAAGGAGGAAATGTTTCAATTGGAACGAGAAGCATTGGAGGATCCTTTTTTACAGGATGCTATCGACGGTTACCGATTGCAAAATGGAGTAGATACGCGGCAATTGAGCCTGCTGCAACAACGTCTCACTCGTAGAGTGGAAGATACCGTTGCGACACGGCACGCCCAATATTTCACGTGGCAGCGTTTGGCCATAGGTGCTACCGCAGGCGTACTGTTTGTGACTTTATTGGCCCTGCTATATTTTAAACATTTTAATGGTAAAGCGGAGCGTACAACGGATGTGGAATTAAGTGAACCAGAGAACAAGGTGTCTGTTCAACCTTTGCTGGACGGGGGGGACGCAACACCGCGCGAAGGCTGGAAAATGTTTGAACAGTACCTCAATCAGAAATCAGGAGCTCCGGCAACAGGCGGAGAAATTACTGTCAATTTTATAATCGACAAGAATGGTGTTCCAACCGATATTCGTGCCGAGGGACAACCGGAGTCGTCACTCCTCGATGAAGCGATTCGACTGCTGCAGAAGGGACCAAAATGGCAGGGAACAAAAGGTCGGCTGAAGATCGCTTTCCCTGTCAAAGATGAAAAAAATCAAGCGCAAGCAAATGTGATTAAACCACCCCATTGTTTTGGAGTTGAAAAGAAATAGAGATCGATGTTTTAAATAACAGCCATTTTGTAAGAAATGGGCTGTTATTCTATAGGAGAGGAATACAGTTTATTCTTCCCAGCGAATCTTTTCCTCAATTGGTGTACGGTTCGGTTCACGTGGCTCAGACTGATGATGCCCTAAATAGAATAGACCAATACATTTTTGATTTTCTTCGAGATTTAAGAATCCACCCAAGTGATTGATTAAACCTGGGGTTGCCCAGTATCCGCCGATATTTAGCGAGTGCGCAGCTAACCACATGTTTTCAACTGCAGCAGCGGTACAGGCCAGCTCTTCCCATTCAGGAACTTCTCCCGTATAGTTGACAACAATCGCAATTGCAACGTTTGACTGGGTTGCTTTTTTACCCATGGTTATTTCTGTTGCCTCCGTATATTTCTCCGCTGGTGTTACCGATTTGTAAATGCGTGACAATTCAGCGCCTAAACGTTCTAACCCTTCTTTACGGAAGATCACAAAACGCCAAGGTTGTGTTCTTTTATGAGTTGGAGCTGCGTTAGCTGCTTCCAAAATATTCAAGATATCTTCTTTACTGACTTCTTCTTCTGTAAATGAAGCTTGAAATACGGATCTTCTGTAATGTATCGCTTGTAATACGTCGTTTTTCATTGTTAATTATTTATGCGTGTCTACTTTTTAACTGTATAAATGAACCCGTTGCACTCGGCTATTTGCTCATGAATTGGTATTGCTTTTAGGCATCGCAATGCCTTTGGTAGGATGAAGTCCAACTATGCTTTCTCTTCCCATAAAGATACAACATGTAAAATTGTTTTGACCGCTTTTTCCATATCCTGTACCGATACCCACTCTTGTTTTCCATGGAAAGCATGGCCTCCCGCAAAAATATTCGGACAAGGTAAGCCCATAAATGAAAGGCGCGAGCCATCTGTTCCGCCACGGATACTTCTCCTTTCGGCTACCATTCCTGCGCGGTTGATCGCCTCCATGCCGATTTCCATAATTTGTGGATGCTGATCCAGCACTTCTTTCATATTACGGTATTGTTCTTTTACAGCGAAAGTATACGTACAATTTGGATATTTCTCCACGATCGATTTTGCAATTTCCTCCAGTTCGTCTTCGTGCTTCTTGAGATTGGCGGTCACATGATCGCGTATGATAAATTGAATTTCTGCTTTTTCTACCGAACCGCTGATATGAACAGGATGTACAAAGCCGTCTTTTTTACTGGTACTTTCAGGGGAAAGTCTATCTTTCGGTAAGGCATCAATTACAGCACTGGCGATTTTGATAGCACTTTGCATCTTCCCTTTAGCAAATCCCGGGTGTACAGATACACCATGAATGGTCAAGGTAGCACCATCAGCTGAAAATGTCTCATCCTCAATCGTTCCCGCTCGCTCACCATCCATTGTATAGGCAAAATCCGCTGCTAAACGTTTTAGATCGGCTTTATCTACGCCTCTGCCAATCTCCTCATCTGGCGTAAAAAGTATTTTGATATCGCCATGTTTAATTTCAGGATGTTTCATCAATAAACGGGCGGCATCCATGATTTCGGCCACACCAGCTTTGTCATCAGCTCCCAGCAAAGTGGTGCCGCTTGCAGTAATGATATCATTGCCAATTTGATTGGCCAAGTCTGGATGCTCCGCATATTTGATGATAACACTACTGTCGTCAGGAAGTACCAAGTCTTGCCCCTGATAGTTCTTGTGTAACAAAGGTTTAACATCTTTCCCCGAAGAGTCCGGAGAAGTATCCATATGAGAACAAAAGCAGATAACAGGAACTTTCTTGGAACTATTCGCTGGAATGGTTGCATAGATGTAGCCATTTTCGTCCATAGCAGCGTCTGAAATGCCTAATGCTAACAACTCCGTTACCAGTAACTCGCCAAGGTTTTTTTGCTTTTCCGTAGAAGGGCATGTTGGTGAATTTGCATTAGACTGGGTGTCAATCTGTACATAGCGTTGAAATCTTTCGGACACCGAAAAATCATGTATGTTATTGATCTCAAATGTGCTCATTTTCTAATAGCCTTAATGTGATAAGGGTGGTCAAACTTAGATAAATTGCTTTTTATTTGCAATTTAATTGTGTTGCATTACAAACAAATTGTCCTTTATTAAACACATATGACGCTATTTAAATTTTTTCTCGTCGGCATACCCGAATACCTGCTGTAAAATATTGGTATTTCTACTGCCACCGATATTATGTCTAATTTTTGATTCTTGGTCAGCGACTTTGATAAATAAACCATCTATAGCCTTTTGGGTAACGTATGCCGTAAGATTTGTTTCCACTTTATTGCCTAAAGGGAGGTTATTGTAAGCTGTTGTCAATTGCGTCCAGTACTGATCCACATTGTTTGTACCCATGGCAGATTTAATGACAGGACGAAACTTGTCTGTTAATTCAGTCGATGTATTTGTTTTAAAGAACGTTGTCGCAGCATCTTCTTTGCTGCCCAACAGGATATTCGTCGCATCTGTAATCGTCATCTTTGAAAGAGCGTTCACAAATACGGGGGCAGCTTCTTTAACAGCTCCCTCCGCCGCTCTGTTCATACTTTGTATAAATTGATCGCATAATTTCCCCATACCAACTGCACGCAATGTTTTTTCTACCTTTTGTGCTTCTGCAGGCATTAGAATTTTTACCGTTGCATCCCCTAAGAAACCATCTTTCTTGGCCAAAGATTCGATGCTCATATTTAAACCATTTCTTAGAGCCTGTTTAATTCCTGATGAAGCATCGCTATTGGATACAGACGCTAAGGTGTTGTTTTTTGATGATGTTGCTGTAGTGCCTGAAGCAGACGTCGTTTTAGCACTGTCGGTTTGACCCTGATTTGCTTTTGCCAAAGCCTCCGTGATTTTCTTAAAAATCTGTCCTTCGCTTGTATTGGAATAAAGTAATGCTGAGACAAGTAGTGTACAATATAATAGTGGAAATTTCATCATGTTATTGTTTTGCTGCCAAAATTAGGTATATCGACTGTTAATATGTGTGAAAGTTTAAGCCAATTTCAGCCAACTCTGCAGATTGTCTAGAATCGTAGCAGATAGGCTACAGCGATGTGGAGAGATCGTACGGATGCCATAACTCCAAATCACTTTAATTGATACAATCCAAACGAAAACAGCAGGTCCTCATCGAACCTGCTGTTTCAGCGATCGGTTGTTGTTCACACAATATTATTTCCAGGAGAGTGTCGTTGCCACTGGGAAGTGATCTGAAGGAAATTTATTCATGTAAGTATCGGTGAGGATACCGTATTTTTTGACCTGAAAAGGTTTGGTGATAAAGATATGGTCAATGCGACCTGTTGGTGTGGTGCTTTTGCCCCAGCCATTGAAGGAGGAATTGGGTTCGTATTTGAATGGTGCCAATTCGTGTACGTCAGTGACGACTTTACTGTTCGCCAAGGTGAAATACGCCTCATCCTTTTCATCGACATTGAAGTCTCCAGTTAAAATCAACGGTAAATCTTTGGCAAACTCTTTTGCTTTTGCCAAAATCAATTTGGCACTTTCGGTACGTGCCGTACGGCCGATATGATCAAAGTGCGTGTTCATAAAGATAAAGCGCTTTTTGTTGGCCTTGTCTTCAAAAATACCCCAGGTGCAGATCCGCGGTAATGCAGCATCCCAGCCTTTATTCGGGTGTTCGGTATCGGTTGCTGAAAGCCAAAAAGTACCACTCTTTATAGCTTTAAAGCGATTTGAATTGTAGAAAATAGCTGAATGCTCACCTTCCTGAGCGCCATCGTCGCGTCCAACTCCCACGTAATCAAATCCAGGAAGCAGCTTTTTAAGATCTTGAACCTGATCAAAGAATCCCTCCTGAATACCAAAAATAGCGAAGCCGTGGTATTTGATCAGATTGGTTAACGGAACTTTACGGTCGTTCCAAAAGTTGTCCACATCGACAGTGTTTCTTTGGCGGATATTATAGCTGCCCGCAATAAATTCTTGGGCATGAGATAGAAAGGAAAGGCAGAGCGCTAAAAATAGAAAAAGACTTTTTTTCATGAATAGTTTCGTTTTTAAATGATGTTGATTTGTTTATGACCACGAAGTCGGCCTTCTATTTAATCGGCTGATTGTGGGCCATGACTATGTTAAAGCATTCTTATTTCTTTAATACACGGAGCAACATTTCAGGCTCGTCCGTTGTAATAAAATCAATATTCTGATTGATTAAATTGGTCATCTCCTCAGCAGTATTCACTGTCCATGCGTTCACTTTCATACCAAGTTGATGTGCATCTTTCAACCATGTGCCATTCTTTTTGAAAACTGAAAAGTGATAATCCAATCCATTTATTCCGGCAGCCTTTACCTCAGCCGGAGATTTGTCACCCGTAAGGTATTGGATATTGGCCTTTGGAGCCATCTCGTGAATCTTCTGACAAGCCTCAAAACTAAAAGAAATATAGTCAGTGACCTTCTCTGCTTTTAATTTTTTAACCATTTCCACCGTTTTTGTTGTCGCTTCAAGTGTACGCTCTAGGCCGAGCTTATTGGTTTTCAATTCAAGGATAAGACGCAAGCCTTTCAATTTTTTTCCAGCATGAAGATATTCTTCCAATGTAGGAATAGATTCGCCGTTAGGGTGCTTCTTTTCCAAGAGTTCTTTGTACGTTGCTGTAGCAATATCAATACCATAGAAATCATTGTCATGGTTGACAACCAGTATGTTGTCTTTGGTCAAATGCACATCAAACTCAGACCCAAAAAGCTTGAGATCGTGAGCCGCAGTTAAAGATGCAATTGAATTTTGGGGAAGGTGGCTGTTTTTCCATACGCCACGATGCGCAATGGCTTTTGTTTGTGCAAATAATGCCGAGGATGAGATCACCATGGCTAGCGTAAGGCAACTAAAAATATGTTTTTTCATGCTATAATTATGTAGGAGTGTTTGTTTTAAACGGTATAAATTATCCGTTTCACTCGTTGATTTATTCCTGTTTTCGGACACTTAATCTGAAAGATTATCTTGTAAACCGCATAAGAGCACCACTGATCATATCATCATTTCTCGCGAATAATTTTTAAAGCTGACGTTATAGAAAGCAAAAAAGTGGTACTTTTTATCTCAATGTACAAGATCTAAAGTACCACTTTTATATTTAGTAATTGTTAAGTGTAATTTATTTTTTACCATTCCATTCGGCTATAAACTCATCAAGGAAGTTGAGCATATAATCATGGCGATGCGCTGCTATTTTTTTCGCAGCCTCTGTATTCATTTTATTCTTTAGCAACAACAGTTTTTCGTAGAAATGATTGATTGTAGGGGCCTCTGAATGTTTGTATGCTTCTTTATCCTTATATTCCTGCACAGGAATGTTAGGGTTATACATCTCACGTCCCTTGTTTCCGCCAAAGCTGAATGCGCGGGCAATACCAATTGCTCCGATGGCATCCAGACGATCAGCATCCTGCACGATCTCCATCTCTTTCGAATGGAATGACACTTCGCCTAAGCTTGCTTTGAAAGACATGTTGAAGATAATTTTTTTGACATGGTCAATGATCTCAGGCGAAATTTCTAGACTTGCCAAAAATTCTCCGGCAACACGAGGGCCTACAGTTTCGTCGCCATCATGAAACTTACTGTCAGCGATGTCATGTAATAGCGCGGCTAATTCGCAGACCATGACATCCGCCGTTTCATTTTCTAAAATTAACTTCGTATTGTTCCATACGCGTTGAATATGCGACCAATCGTGGCCTGCTTCTGCAAATTTCAATCGGTCTTGCACAAATGCTACTGTGCGCTCAATAATGTTATTCATACAATACTTTTGTTTTTTCGCGAGTACCCTCGTATAATTCGTATTCTAATAATCTACAATCTAACTTACCATTATAAAACTCTATCCTTCGGGATGCACGCAGCCCAATTTTCTTTGCCAAATCTGGATTCCCTGTAAATATATAGCCTCTATACCCTTTGCACTCCTGCTTCATGAAATCCCCCATACGCTTGTAGGTAATTTCCAGTTTGCTGTGCGTGCCTAGGCGTTCACCGTATTCAGGATTGAATAAAATAACGCCACCTTCCTCTTTAGGAACGTGTGTTTCGGCAAAATCGCATACTTCAAATGAAATTAATTGTTCCACGCCGGCAGTTCTGGCATTCATCTTGGAAACATTGATCGCCTCTTCCGAAATATCACTTGCAATAATTTGTGGGGCCGCCTTTTTATTGATTTGATCTTTAAGTAGTCTGCGCTCCTGGAAGAACACAGTTTCATCATAACCGATGAAATGCATAAAAGAGTAATTCATGCGCAGCAAACCCGGTTTCCTATTTGTTGCAATCAGAGCGGCTTCAATCGCTAAAGTTCCGGAACCGCACATCGGGTTTACAAATGGAGCATTGCCATCCCATTTGGATGCCATAATTGTTGAGGCTGCAAGAGCTTCCAGCATCGGAGCTTTTCCAGGAATCTTGCGATAACCATGTTTTGCTAGGGTCTCACCGGAAGTATCTATGAAAATTTCTGCGCGGTCATCTTTCCAATACAGGTGTACAACAGCCTTATTGTTGTCTGGACCTGAATTAGGACGCATGCCCTTTTTTTCCTTGATGCGGTCCACGATAGCATCTTTAACCTTTACGTTTGCAAATAAAGGAGTGCTGATTGTTTCATTGTCCACATTGGAGCTGACCGAGAAGTATCCATCAAATTGAATGAGTTCTTCCCAGGCAATTTGACTCAATTGTTCATAAAGCTCCGTGGGATTATTGGCTGTAAACTCTTTTAACGAATACAAAATCTGAGAGGCTGTACGTAGATTCAGATTCAGCTTGATCGTATCATTTATACTGACCTTTAATTCTACTCCTGTGGGAAATGCCCTGACAATGTCAAAACCTAACTCTTTAACTTCCTGCTGCAAATAAGGTGATAAGCGCTTATTGCACGTTATAATAACTTTATTGGGGGTGTTGAAAACTTCCATCATATTTTGTACAAAGTTAATTAAACTCTTCCTCAAAAATTGCTTAATTTTACGCTTTAATATTTATTTTTTTGATTATGGAAATTAGAGGAAAAGTACACGAGATAGGAGCGACACAACAAGTGACAGAATCATTCAAAAAACGCGATATGATTGTAGCTTATGCCGAAAACCCACAATTTGTTGAGTATATCCGTTTTGAAGCTACACAAGACAGAACGTCAATTTTTGATAACCTAGCGATTGGTGAAGAGGTAGAAGTATCTTTTAATCTTCGTGGTCGTCCTTGGACTAATAAAGATGGTGTAACAACTTATTTTAACTCATTGGTAGCATGGCGTGTAACAAAATTAGGTAATGCTGCTCCAGCACCTTCTTCCCCAGGTTACGCAGATATGCCTGCTCCTGTAGATTTAGCGGGTTCATCAGATGACGATGATCTACCATTCTAATCGGAATAGGATTTGTGCACTGCTCGCGGTAGCAAATAGATTATTTAAACTGTAAGCAATACAGTTATCTACAATAAAAAAGGCTTCCTCAAGAAGCCTTTTTTATAATACAGATAGCCCGATACCAACCGCTACTTTTCTTGGCGCTGAAATTGCTTGCTGTTGGATGTCTTAAATCAAAAAATAACAGCTATGAAATTACCCGTATTCTATTTTTGCTTAGCAGCGATTTCGCTAAGTGCATGCAATCAAACCTCAAAAAATAGTCAGCAAGCCGCTGCAGATTCTGCTGCCCACGAGACTGTTGCGGTGGATACTTTCCATACATCACGCAATTCACTCGATTGGCATGGTACTTACGAAGCTACTATTCCCTGTGCCGACTGTGAGGGAATCAAAACCAACATTACCTTAAAAAATAACAATACGTTCACTATTGTGAGTGAATATATAAATAAAAATACCAAGGTAGAGGACAGTGGCAAAGTCATGTGGCACGACAAAGGGGCCGTCGTTCATCTGACAGGGAAAGAAACCAATATGAAATTAAAAGTTGGGGAAAATAAGTTGATCGGGCTGGATCAGGAAGGTCATGAGATCGAAGGTCCCAACGCACATCTTTATGTATATAATAAGGTCGAAGGAGAAAAATTGTAAAGCAAAATTTCCTTGCTTGACTTATCCACTGACATATTTGCCATACGGGATTTTCCGTAGTAAATAGGTCAGCAGCGCACTTGCCAACAGCGTGCTCACTGTTGCAGTCGGTATTTTCCACAAAGTGGACAGTGGAAGCAAAGGATGGATGTAGTTAAGCAACAATATATGACATAAGTAAATACCAAAGCTGTGCCTATCAATAAATTCCCAGAATACATGGAGGTTTTCTGGGAGTTTAAGCCGTTGAACAAATACAAATAGAAAGCCTGCGCTCAAAGCGATATTTGGCGAAAGGTAATTGTAAAGTGTTGGATCAAATTCCCCTCGTGACACACTTAAATAATATGTTCCAGCAGTAGTCATCAAACAGCAGATCAGGAAAAATGTAGAACTCGGTAATTTTCCCATCTGGATGGGATAGTTGCGCAAGTAATGGCCTAAAACCAGATAACCCATATACCCCGAGAAAAAAGTTAGGTCAAAATTAGGCAGGTAGCTATTAAACCATTTATTCATGAAAAATAAGGAAGCAAACCAAAGTCCCAAAAAGATCTCGATTTCTTTTTTACTGCAGTTGCCTACAATTTTACGGATAAAAGGAACTGCCAGGTAGAGGCCAAGGATCATATATAGATACCATAGGTGGGCATTGGTTCCTGATTTTAAGCGAATTAACACAATGTTGATAACTTGTGGAAAACCGATGTAGTCAAAATCAATGTAACGAATGAAATAGTAGACCAGATAAACGATACTCCAAAAAAGAAAGGGCGGAACAATTTTTAACAGACGTTTTCGATAAAATTCGCCCGTGCTTTCGTCTTTCTGTAAAAGCAGGGCGCCTGAGATGATGACAAACAGCGGTACTGCAAAGCGCGAAAAGCTGTTAAGCCAATTGGCATATTTCCAATCGAATGACTGAAATTCATTACTATTCAGATAACCTGAAGAGGAATGAATCAAGATAACGAGCAATATCGCCACAATACGTAGTACACTGATATAACTGGTTCGCGCCATTTGATTTTGCTATTTTTTACTAGCGTTTATTGTCGTAGACTTTCAAATAAAGGAAGGTTAGGAGTGCTCCAATGGTCGCCATGCCCACGCCAACAAGTGACGGCGCATTATACGCCAAACCCAAGGTTATTGGAATTCCACCTAAAAATGCTCCCAAGGTATTTCCGAGGTTAAAGGCAGCCTGACCACCTGCTGCCGCCAACGTGGCGGCCTCTTTCGAAGCACGGATCAGCATGAGCTGGGTCGGTGAACCAATGGTAAACGACACTAATCCGGTGATAAATGCTAACGGGTAAGCTGTCCATTCCAAAGGCGATATAAAATAAACCATCACAAGGCAAAGCGCCATGGCTGAAAAGCTCGCGATAGCTGCTTTGGTTGGTGAAATGGTGTCGGCTAATTTACCACCAATAAGGTTTCCAAAAAACATACCAACGCCGATCAGAATCATAATTAGTGGTACGCGATCAGCAGCGATGCCCGATACATTGGTCACTAATGGGGCGATGTAACTGATCCAGGCAAAAAGACCACCGGTACCAATGGCGATGATTGCCATTAACAGCCAGGCAATTTTTTTATTGAAGAAGTTGAGTTGGCTAAAAATATTATTTCCTTTCGCGGCTTCAATTTTTGGCATCCAGACATAAATCGCGGCAAAAGTGATTAATCCCAGTATGCTGATGATTCCATAAGTCAAACGCCAGGAATAATGATGACCCAGGTAGGTGCCCAATGGTACGCCCGCTAAATTAGCAATCGTCATTCCCGTAAACATAATGGAGATAGCCTGCGCTTCTTTTCCTTTTGGAGCCAGTCTGGCCGCAACGACAGAACCGACACCAAAGAAAGCACCATGCGGAAGTCCAGCCATAAACCGGGAGAGACTGATCAAAAACTGTCCCGGTGCGATGCTAAAAAGGCCATTAAAGATAAAAAATAGCAGCATTAAAAACAGCAATACCTTCTTTGGAGGATATTTACCCGTAAATAGTACTAATGTAGGGGCACCGACAACAACACCTAGTGCATAGAGTGCAATCAGATGGGCGGCTGTAGGGATCTCGATATGAAGATCTTGGGCAATATCCGGCAAAATTCCCATCATCGTGAATTCGGTCATTCCGATGGCAAGTCCGCCAAATGCCAAAGAAATAATTCCTTTGTTCATTGTGTTTTAAGGTTGAGGTTGTACGATAATGGTACGAAGATAATAAATAGATTGTACTAAAAACTACTGATACCTTTTTTGAGGGACACAAGTAATATTTTTAGTTTTTCTTAAGATGATCTGACGTTGATCTAATCTGCTTTCCAGCACGACCGAATCAGCAGCATGGTATACGACTTTAAACCGGGGGATATACTGGCCGGAAAGATAGCAGCCAGAAATCTTCTGCTTGCCATTAGCTTTCGTGTAAATGCCATCCACAAGGATAGAGTCTCCGCGCAAAACATAGATCCCCTTTGCATGTTCCGTCCAGGAACCGTTTTTGTAACAGCTATCCGGGATTGTTTGTACTTTATTGTTGACATGCATGGTCGCATAAACAGAGTCGCAAGTGAACTTGAAATCGGTCAACGTATATTGCATCATCTGCTGCTGTCCTGGAATACTATCCTGAACCCACTCTCCCTGCAAAAAAGGGGCGCCCTCACTCTGCATATCCGAATTGAATTTACAGGCATTAGAAAAGAAAAACATACCTATGACAACAGCCAGTAGGTATGTTTTTCTTTTTATATTTTTAATTGAAATAAAAGTCACAGCTTATTTTAAACTTCCAACCATATCTTCTGGTTTTACCCAAGCGTCAAAATCTTCAGGAGTTACGTAACCCAAACGTACCGCTTCCTCTTTCAGCGTAGTCCCGTTTTTATGTGCTGTTTGAGCAATTTCTGCAGATTTGTAATAACCAATTTTTGTGTTTAGCGCTGTTACCAACATCAATGAGTTGTCAACCAATTCTTTGATGCGCTTGTAGTTTGGCTCAATACCTGCAGCACAATGCTCTTCAAATGAAACACAAGCATCACCCAATAGGCGTGCCGATTGCAAGAAATTCGCCGCCATCAATGGTTTAAACACGTTCAATTCGTAATGGCCTTGTGTTCCACCAATGGTGATTGCAACGTCATTACCCATCACCTGAGCCGCCACCATAGTCAATGCTTCACATTGTGTCGGATTAACTTTACCTGGCATAATCGATGATCCTGGTTCGTTTTCAGGAATCAAGATTTCACCGATACCAGAGCGTGGTCCAGAAGCCAACATACGGATATCGTTTGCTATTTTATTTAAGGCTACAGCCAACTGCTTTAATGCTCCGTGAGTTTCAACAATTGCGTCATGAGCAGCCAATGCCTCGAATTTGTTTTCAGCGGTGACGAAAGGAAGCCCTGTAAATTCAGCGATATATTTTGCAACCACTACGTCATAACCGTTTGGCGTATTCAATCCTGTACCGACAGCAGTACCACCCAATGCAAGTTCAGATAAATGCGAAAGTGTATTTCTCAAAGCTTTCAAACCATGGTTCAATTGAGCAACATATCCTGAAATCTCCTGACCTAACGTTAACGGAGTAGCATCCATCAAGTGTGTACGGCCAATTTTAACTACATTTTTAAACTCCTCCGCTTTTTTAGCCAAGGTGTCACGCAATTTTTCTACGCCTGGAATGGTAACTTCTGCAACAGCTTTGTAAGCCGCGATATGCATTCCGGTAGGGAAAGTGTCATTCGATGATTGTGATTTGTTTACGTCATCATTTGCTTTTAACACAGGCTCGCCTTCACCGATTTTATGTCCAGCCAACACTTGTGCACGGTTTGCGACAACCTCATTCACGTTCATATTGGATTGCGTGCCCGAACCTGTCTGCCAGATAACCAGTGGAAATTGATCATCCAATTTGCCCGCTAAGATCTCATCAGATACTGCAGCGATGGCATCCCGTTTCTCCACAGATAATACGCCCAGCTCGTGGTTAGCATAAGCTGCTGCTTTCTTTAAATAGGCAAAGCCTGCGACGATTTCGTGTGGCATGGAAGCTGCCGGCCCGATTTTAAAGTTGTTGCGTGAACGCTCTGTCTGTGCACCCCAGTATTTGTCTGCAGGTACTTGAACTTCACCCATCGTGTCTTTTTCAATTCTGAATGACATAGTATGTAAGTATAAGTAAAACGTAAAATTAAAAGTACATGCGCTAAGCGCATAATACATCAATCACAAAGTTACAGGATAATACAGTAAAGAACAAGGATTAAGAATAAAACTCCCAATAAGCAAATCTTAAAAACCAAGACGTTTTGTCAAGGATTCATTCACATGGTAGAATACCTGTTTCGGTTTTAATGTTCGCCAAGCAAGTGTATTCAACCCCCCTCCAAAATTAATGTAATAATCTATATTCTGTTGTTGGAACTCTTCGATAACATGTTCACGGAAACCAATCCCTGCAATCCAGCCATCCTCAATATCCTGAAACCACTCCTCATAATACGAGTCGTCTGAAGCATGGAAATTCAGCACATTCTCGCCGATTACAATAAAATATTTGATACCTTGACTGATCAATACATCAATAATTTCTCGCTTGAATAACATGATATCATTGTAGATGGCATCATTCCATTCACCAATCAGTTCGATAATGCAATATTGTTTCTCATAGTCTACAAACAGTATTTTTAAATATAAAGTAAGCGAACCAAATTCATCCCATTGCGGATGGAGGAGAAAATTATAGATCTGTTTGTCAAAATCAAATTCGCTATAGATGGTGCCATAGAAGGGCGATTGTTCATCGTCAGCGGCAATGTAATAATCCCGCCAATTGTAATAAGGTTCGATTTCGTGCATACCAGTTGAATCGTTTTCGACTCAAACTAAGATAAATTTACGCGGATTTGCAAGTTAAATTACAGGCATAGTACTGTTTTGAGGAAAAGAGTGAGAAAGTCCCTACGGCTTGCTCTTCGAGCGATCGAAGAGATGTGGGGATGGAATTGAACGGACGAATGGCACTGACAGGCTGTCCTAGACCATAGTACGGTTTTTTATTTTTAATGTAAAAATATGGTCACGTACTCGTTTAACCGAATAAACTTATTATTTTTGATCAGGTAATGAATGTTGAATAATTTTTCTCTTCTTCGATAATTCAGGAAGATTTCCCATGCAAAAAAGTATTAAAAGAAATATTTTTGTAGCCGCTACATATGCTGCGGTATTGCTTCTCGGCTTGCTGTTGGGACAAAATTATGCTGAAGAGCAAGGAAGTAATCAAAAAACAACTTTTTCTAGCTTACGCTCCAACGGTAACTCGGATAAATTGCAATATCTCATTCAATTAATTGCCGAAAATTACGTCGATAATGTCAGTATAGACACCGTTCAGGACGAAGCCATTGAGCATGTAGTTTCTCGCTTAGACCCTTTTTCCTCATTTTTGAAACCAAATCAAGTGCAGGCCAAGCAGGAGACACTTGAAGGAACATTTGACGGTATTGGAGTAGAATATTTTCGTTTGAAAGATACCCTCCTCGTTGTTGGAATGGTTGCTGCAGGCCCTGCTGAGAAAGCAGGAATGCGTATTGGTGACCGCATTTTAAAGATCGGAAATAAGGACCTTGTCGGAAGAAAAGTGACCGAAAATGAAATAGAAAAACTGATCCGTGGAAAGAAAGGAACAGCGGTATTGATTTCCATTCAGCGTAATGGAGTGGTATTGAGCAATCCAATAAAAGTGATCCGTGATCAGGTCAATGTTTCAAGCTTAGATGCATCCTATATGATCGCTCCCAAAACAGCTTATGTTAAAATTCGAAGGTTTGGACATAAGACAGCAGACGAATTCAGGCAGTCACTCATTGACTTACGAAAAAGTGGAGCGCAGGATCTTATTTTAGATTTACGTAATAATGGTGGTGGATTTGTGCACACGGCAATTGATCTAGCGGGGCAATTTTTTCAGGAAAAAAGACTCCTGATGTATACCGAAGGGGCCAATGAGCCACGTCAAGATTTCTATTCCGAAAAACCTGGCGAGTTTGGCGATGGCCGTGTCATTGTGCTGATTAACGAAAGCACTGCCTCAGCAAGTGAAATTGTGAGCGGCGCTCTTCAAGACCTCGATCGGGCAACAATCGTCGGCCGGCGGTCCTATGGCAAAGGTTTGGTACAAGAGCAATTTGATTTTTCAGACGGTTCGGCAATCAATTTGACCGTGGCACGTTACTATACGCCACTTGGAAGATGTATTCAGCGAAAATATACACGTGCCAATTTTGATGCATCAAAATACATGACAGGCTTCGATCTTTGGACCATGGATACTGAATTTAGTCAAAAAGAAATGTTTACAACCAGCAAAGGGAAGCTTGTGTTTGGTGGTGGCGGTATTCTTCCCGATGTGACTATCCCGATTGATACCAATGAGACCAGTGCCAAATACCGCGAAATTTTTCATTCCAATGCAATCGAAGAGTTCGTTTATGATCGATTCACAAAACAGCTGCCCGCATATTCTATCGAGAATTTTATAAGCGGCTACCATTTGCCAGCGGCAGAATTTGATTTATTTATTTCATATCTCAATAGCCAAAAGCGTATTTCGGTGACGTCCAGAGAAGCTAAAAATTTACATGATATCATTCAATCCGATATCGAAGCATTAGTAGGACGCTATTATTTCGGCCGTGAAGCCTACTATAAAATCAAAAATAGAAGAGATAAATTTATTGAAATAGGACTTAAAACATTAGGTTATCAGATGCCTAAGGTTTAAGCCTAAGATCAGACCATACCGGGTAGTGATCTGATAATTTCTTTTTGACGATCTGATAGTTCATCACCTCAAATTTCTGACTTGCAAAAATATAATCAATCTGAAAGATCGGTAAAAGGGCATGATGCGTCACACCCCAACCATTGCCTTTCTCCTTAAACGCATTGTACAAACCATCTCCAATCAGATTGACCGAGTAGCTCATTGGTGTATCATTGAAATCACCTACGGCAATATAAGGATATTGACATTCATTCATATGCTTCTTTAACGAATGTGCCTGTTCACTCCTCAGTTCGAAGGCATTCTTCAGTTTGCGACTCAGTCTACGTGTTCTTGAATTATCCAACTCATTAGTATTGGATAAATTCTGAATAAACTCTTTGTCTTCATTTTGAAGCGCAAAAGAACGGAGATGTATATTGTAGATGCGAATCAAAGTATCCTGTTTTTTAACATCGACATAACTGATTCGATTGATCCCGTAATCGTTGTCTCTTATAGTGCCTGAATCATAAATCGGGAATCGTGAAAGGACAGCCATTCCATAGGCCTCGTAATCATTTTTAGAGCTTGGTTCAAAGAAAAAGTAATCGTAGCCGAGCTTATCTTTAAACTCTTCCGAGAAAACGTGCTTTCCTTTAATTTTACTTATATATTCCTGAAAACAGATCACATCTGGAGATATACTGTCGATAATGCGAACAACATCGGCTTTAAAGTTTTTTTTCTCATCGTTTACCTTTTTGAATAAATGTGCATTGAAGGTCATGATGCGCAGTGTACGTGTTTCCGACGAGACGGGGGCATTCTCTTTGCGAATATTCCAGTGTTTAGTTAGAAAAGGCCATCCAATGAGGATCGTTACGAGTGAATAAAAAGCGATTTTTCGCTTCCGCAGTAGCCAATAGAAAATAAAACAAATGTTTATAATAAGTATAGGAAAGTAGCCTAACCCCATAAAGGCTATAGGCCAAAAGGATTTAGGATTGATGAAAGTCGCTGAATAGCTCATCAGCAAGGCAATGATCGCAAGCATATTCGCCAGGAACATTGTTTTACTTATAAACCCCAGTTTTCTTCTTAAAAATGTCCTTCTATCCATCAACCTTATCACCACTATTGCTTGCCCTAAAGAGCGTTTCTTTTTCGGGATTTGTTAGACTGTCGTAGCCAGAAATAGAAATTTTATCTAAAATAGCATCGATTTCGGCCTGATTGGGCAAGTCATAACGATGTTTCCGATTTGTCTGTATGTTGTTGCCTACAACGACTTTCATTTTTGCAGGCTTATTTTGTTTTTTCTGGAATATTGTGGACCAGTCCATCCCCGATTTTAATGCATAGGTGAATCCCATTCCGAACAAAATAACGGCAAAATAGGAAATGGCCGCGGGCCGGTTTGTCATGGTGAGTGCAAGGAATTCCAGTCCAAAATAAATGATGGCCACCAATTTTAGCTTGATGTTACCTATGAGCAATAAACGTAATTCGTACTTGGGAACTAAAGTGACAATGGCCGCCAATACCGCCGCCAAAGGAAGCGCACCTCCCATGAGCTGTAGCTCGCTGGAGATCGGAAGAAGCGAGCCGAACCCCACATATAGGATACCACCAAATAGCCAGGAGGTGATATAAATAAATAGAAATTGCCTTTTGTTCAAGAAAGTGAAGAAAATCTGGCCGACCCAATAAAGCCATAAACTCTCGAAGAGTATAGTCCAAAGTTTGACATAGACAAAATTCGATGTAAACAAAGACCATGGCTGTTCGAGAAAACGGGAAAAGCTACTTGGAAGGCTTAATCCTCTCACTAAAGGTTCCAGCAAGCTCTGCGAAACGATCTGTAATTCAAAGAGTAGATCCAAAAAATAGATGAGGACAAACAAACATGCCTGAATACTAATTACTAACGGTACTGGTGATCCAGTTTTATAGGTTTGTCTCCAAAAATCTTTTAGTCCGATGTTATTCATTTCGCACGATATTAATAAATTCCCTTTCTAATCTTCCACAGCTTAAGGAGTAGATAGCCGAATAGTGCTCCTCCGACGTGAGCCAGGTGAGCCACCGAATCTCCCGGTCGAGATAAGCTCATATAAATTTCGATGAGGATAAATCCACCGATCATATACTTCGCTTTGACTGGTACAGGAATAAACAAAAATTGCAGTGGGATGTTTGGGAAAAGGTAGGCAAATGCCAATAGAACACCATAGATCGCCCCTGACGCACCCAGCATTGGAATAAGATAAGTTAGGGCTTCATTATTCCCGGTATTTGCCAATGAGATAAGCTCGTTCCCATTCATACCATGGAGGGGGGCAAAAGAACCCGTTGCATTGTAGAGTTGTAAACCATTCACTGCGGTATAAAGAAACCACGCACCGATTCCGGATACCATATAGAAATTTAAAAAACGTTTCGATCCAAGTACCTGCTCAATCATTGGCCCAAACATGACCAGCGAAAACATATTGAAGAAGATATGGGTAATACTTTTTTTATCATGCATAAACATGTGCGTGACTACCTGCCAGATTTTAAAATAAGGCGAGTCTGGATAATAGACCGCAAGATAATCATATGCTACAGGTACAATTTGCGATCCAATATAAAATACAATATTGATGATCAATAAATTCTTGATAACAGGTGTTAATTGTGGAAACATATATTTTATCTTCTAGTTTTTACCAAATTTTTCCGCTAATTCTTGCAATGTAAATGTTACAATTACAGGATTTCCATAAATGGAGATATTGGGCGAGTGACAGGCGAAAAGCTTATCCACCAGCTCTGCCATAGCCGTGTTGTCCAATACAGTGCCCGGTTTAATGGCGGCATTGCGGGCAAGGCTCTTGGCAAGATTTTCGCGCTTAGCTAGCTTATACTCAGATTGATTGTTTTTATAATCTTCCAATATTTTCTCAATCATCTTTATTTCATCGAATCCTGTTCCTAAGTCTGCAGGGATTCCGTCAATAATATAGGAATTTTTTCCAAATTCACGAATTTGAAAGCCCAAGCCATTGATGTCCTCCAGGAGATCTCTCATCAATTCATTATCTGCAGCATTCAGATCTAACGTCTGCGGAAACAAACTTTGCTGACTCAGACCTTTATGTTGATCCAGCTGCGTAAGAAACTGTTCGAAAAGAATACGTTCGTGCGCTGCCTGCTGGTCGATCAGAATAAATCCAGAGTGAATCTGCGAAACAATATATTTATTATGCAGCTGGAAAAAGAGCTTCGATGATGATTTATCTTCGACTTGAATTACCTGTGGACCATCGGCATCCAACTCAGATTTTCTATGCAACGGCAGCTGGACGGACTCCTCTTTTTCGACAATTTGATAGAGGGAATCCCAGTTGCTCGGAATCCCGCCCGTTTTCTTGGTAAGCCCTTCAGCATAGCTTTCTGATCGGGTATAGCTCGAACTGGATTTTGATTTGTCCGTATCAAATGGGTTGAAGTCCGGATTGAAAGTTACTGTTGGAACGATAATTTCATCCAATGCCTTCTTTGTAATGAGATTGGTGAAACTTGTTTCCTGTTCAAAATCCAAAGATGGCATGATATTGTACCGCCCCAGTGATCTTTTTACGGCTGAACGGATAATGGCGTAAATGGCCTTATCGTCTTCATACTTGATTTCGGTTTTCGTGGGGTGTACATTGATATCGATTCGCGCAGGATCTATGTCGATAAATAAGACATAGAAAGGGAATGTTTCGGCTTGTAAAATATCCTCATAAGCATTCATGACAGCATGATGCAGATAAGGATCACGTACAAAGCGTTTGTTGACAAAGAAAAACTGTTCACCACGAGTTTTCTTTGCAAACTCGGGTTTCCCAACGAAACCTTCTACCTTGATGATGGATGTGTCCTCTTCGACAGGAACAAGGCGCTGATTGTAATTGTTTCCGAAAATATGGACAACACGCTGTTTGAGCGTCTCCGCGGGCAAATGATAAATTTCATTTCCGTCGCTGTGCAAGGTCAGGAAAATCTGCGGATTGGATAAGGCTATACGTTGAAATTCATCAATAATATGACGCATTTCTACGGAGTTACTCTTTAAGAAGTTCCGCCGTGCAGGAATATTGTAAAAAAGATTTTTTACTAAAATATTTGTTCCGGCAGCAACAGCTTCCGGGTATTGGTTGACAACTTTTGATCCTTCTATCTCAACAACTGTCCCTAGCTCATCTTCGAAGCGGCGTGTTTTGAGTTCGACCTGTGCTATCGCAGCAATGGATGCCATTGCTTCACCACGGAAACCCATTGTTCGGATTGCAAATAAGTCTTCAGCCTTACGAATTTTTGATGTTGCGTGCCGTTCAAAGCAAAGGCGGGCATCAGTCACACTCATGCCGCAGCCATTGTCAATGACCTGAATCAATGACTTGCCTGCGTCTTTAACAATAAGTTTTATTTTGTCAGCTCCAGCATCAATAGCATTCTCAATCAATTCTTTAATGGCAGACGCTGGTCGCTGCACCACTTCTCCCGCCGCAATCTGATTAGCAACATTATCTGGAAGTAATTGAATAATATCCGACATATAATACAAAGTTACGAAATATCCATATTTACAGCGTATAAACACGGATGAAAATCAAATGGACGTTCCACTTGTTTCTTTAAAATAAAAGCCTTTAAAACGTTCACTTATCCCAATGAACTGGCTGTAAATGATACCTTATTGACATACTAAAACAAACTGCAAAACCGACATAATTATTGCATATACGCTATCGAATTGCTTATGCACAATTTAACGGCGGTCAGATACAGCGTGTATTACCCATGTCCGGAATAGGAACAACGGTCCTCCGTTTCAATGACATTACATCTCCAGCGACATTACATCTCCAGCTTTAAGAAACGTGCTGTTTCGCTTTTATTATTTTTAATTAAGTTTTCAGGCGTTCCCTCAAATAAGACCTGGCCCCCTTCTTTACCACCCTCAGGACCAATATCAATCACCCAGTCTGCCGATTTAACAACATCAAGATTGTGCTCGATGATCAATACCGTATTTCCACGGTCCACTAAACGATTGATCACACCCATCAGTACATTTACATCTTCAAAGTGAAGGCCGGTAGTCGGTTCGTCAAGGATATAAAATGTATTTCCAGTATCTTTTTTAGAAAGTTCAGTAGCCAATTTTACCCGCTGAGCCTCACCTCCCGATAAGGTTGTCGACGACTGACCTAAGGTGATGTAACCCAAACCGACATCCTGCAGTGTTTTAATCTTTCGGTAGATACTCGGTACATTTTCGAAGAAATCTACCGCATCGTTGATGCTCATATCGAGAACATCGGAAATGGATTTTCCTTTATAGCGTACCTCCAAAGTTTCTCGGTTATAGCGTTTTCCGTGACAGGTTTCACAAGGAACCTGCACATCAGGAAGGAAATTCATCTCGATGACCTTTAGTCCGGCTCCCTGACAGGTTTCACAACGACCACCTTTCACATTGAAGGAGAATCTCCCGGGCTTATAGCCCCTGATTTTTGCTTCAGGCAACTGGACAAACAAGGTTCTGATATCCGAGAATACACCTGTGTACGTTGACGGGTTAGATCGCGGTGTACGACCGATAGGACTTTGATCGATCTCGATAACTTTGTCAATATGTTCTAACCCTTCAATTTTTTTGAAGGGAAGTGGAGTTGCTTTTGCCCTGAAAAAATGTTTATTCAAAATCGGGTATAACGTGCCTGTAATCAAGCTGGATTTGCCCGAACCCGAAACACCGGACACCACAATAAGCTTTCCTAAAGGAAAAGAGACCGATAGATTCTTCAAGTTATGCCCTGTTGCTCCTCGTAACGACAAAGTTTTTCCATTGCCCGTACGGCGTTTTTCAGGGATTTTCACCGCTTTTGTTCCGTTGAGATAAGCCGCCGTGAGGGAGTCTGATTTTAAAATTTCCTTGGGTGTGCCTTCGGCAACCACCGTACCACCATGAACTCCCGCAGCAGGTCCCATGTCGATAACATGGTCGGCATGTAGGATCATGTCTTTATCATGTTCTACCACAAGCACCGAATTACCAATATCGCGTAGGTTTTTGAGTGCATTGATCAGTCGTTCGTTGTCCCGCTGATGCAGGCCGATACTCGGTTCATCCAGAATGTAAAGTACATTCACCAATTGGGAACCAATCTGTGTGGCCAGACGGATGCGTTGTGCCTCACCACCTGAAAGCGTCTTAGCCGTACGGTCCAAGGTCAGGTAATTTAAGCCTACATCCAGCAAGAAACCCAAACGCGCACGTATTTCCTTTAAGATCTCTGTTGCAATAATAAGCTGGCGTTCATCAAGTTTACTTTCTACCTGGTCAAACCATTCTTTGATGGAAGTAATATCCATCGTAGCAAGTTCATGAATATTCTTATCGGCAATTTTGAAATGTAAAGATTCTTTTTTCAATCGTGCACCCGCACATGTAGGACAGGTAACTTTTGTTCTGAAATCATCTAACGAAGGGGCTTCATCGGACGATTTTCCCGAAAATTCCTCCAGCATCTTAAAGATGCCTTCAAATTCAACGCGATATTCACGCGTGCCATAACTGCCATAAGAAACCGTGACAACGATAGGCTCTTCTTTATTTCCAAACAAAAGCTGATCAATCTGTTCTTCATTGAGTTTTTCAAGCGGCGTTGTAATGGTAAAATCCAATTTTTTAGCGACAGCTTTCAAGACTTCCGAAGTCCAGTTTTCACGTGTGGGGCCCAGAGGAGCTAAACCGCCTTTTTGAATGCTTAGCTTTTTGTCCGGAATAACCGCATGCTTGTCAATTTCAAAAATATAGCCTAAACCATCACACGTGGGACAAGCGCCATAGGGGGAATTGAATGAAAACGTATTGGGCTGTGGCTCATCATACGAAATGCCCGATTCCGCATCCATGAGGTAACGGCTATAAAATTGCTCCTGATTATCCTTGTTAGAGACTTTGATGATTCCTTTTGCGGTTTTCATCGCCTGCATGACCGAGGTCTGTAAGCGCTTTTTATCTTCACGCTCTACTTTTAGACGATCTACAACGATTTCAATATCGTGTATTTTATACCGGTCAACCTGCATTTTTGGCACAAGATCCAATATTTCCCCATCCACACGCACCTTCACATAACCTTGCTTGCGGATTTGTTCGAACAATTCCCGATAGTGACCCTTACGCCCTTTGACCACAGGTGCCAGGATATTTAAAGCCTGTCCTTCAAATTCAGTCAGAATGCGTTCAATGACCTGATCGTCCGACATGCGCTCCATCTTTTTTCCGGTCACATAAGAGAAGGCTTCTCCAGCACGGGCAAAAAGTAAACGCATAAAATCATACACTTCAGTAATCGTTCCAACAGTAGACCTGGGGTTTTTGCTGGTTGTTTTCTGTTCAATGGAGATTACCGGACTTAAGCCCGATATCTTATCCACATCCGGACGTTCCATACCACCCAAAAACTGGCGGCTATACGCACTGAATGTCTCCATATAGCGGCGTTGTCCCTCGGCATAAATGGTGTCAAAAGCCAAAGATGACTTTCCACTTCCGCTTAAACCTGTAATTACAACCAATTCATTTCTTGGAAAAGAAACATCTATATTTTTTAAATTGTGCGCACGCGCTCCAAATACCTGAACTTCACTTTGTTCGCCCAAATCTGGACTTCTTTTTATTGCCATGAAAACTCCTTAAGGTCCCTTTGTGAGGGATTAAATGCAAAACATGCAAAATTACAGATTTTAAAGGAATTATGCGAGCCGATCTGACTTTTGGAACAAAATGTGATATACAAGTGATTTAAAAAAATAATGTACCTTGCACCGTAAATCTAAATGTATGCGAAAATACGACGTCAGCAAACAAGAAAAGCAATCGATCGATGATATTGTCCAATTCTGGAAGAAAGAGAACTTATTGGATGAGCAAAAAGCGAACGAGCTGATGGAGAGTTTAGACGTGAAAAGTTTTGATTGGGGACAACTGGCTCGGTATGCCTTTTGGATTGCACTGGCATCTTTGGTATTCGCTGTTTTTTCGCTGTTTACCGATGCGTCATTCCTAGCCTTTGTGGATACCCTTTACGAAGCGCCAAATATCTTATTTTGTTTCTTTTTTGCTGCCGTGGCCGTATTGTTCTATACCCTGGGGTTTCGCTATAAGAAACGCTATCCTTATAAAAATTTATCCACCGAAACCATGATGCTGATTGGAGTTTTTGCTACAGCAGCCTGTATCGGATTCATGGGTAAGGTATTGGATAAAGATACCATGCACTACTCGCTTTTATTTTTGCTTTCCGTGGCGATTTATGGCTTCCTTGCTGTTAAGCTTGATAGTAAGCTCATCTGGACATTTATGCTTTTGGCGCTAGGGGTATGGTTTGCCACCGAAACAGCTTACCATAGCAATTGGGGATTCAAGTTTTGGGGAATGAATTATCCCCTTCGGTTCACCATTTTTGGGACACTGATCACTGCACTGGCCGTTTGGGCTCAACCCCGGTTCGCACAGCTGCAAGTCTTTCAGCCCATCAGTTATATTGTCGGATTGATCTACCTGATGGTATCCTTATGGACACTCTCTATTTTTGGGAATTATGCTGATTTTTATGAATGGACCGCCGTACGTCAATACCATATGTTCTATTGGGGGATATTGTCAACTGCGGTATCTGTATTTTTGGTCGTCTATGGTTTAAAGGCGAAAGACAATGTGAGCAGAGAAGTTGGGTTTGTATTTTTAGTGCTCAATATCTACACACGTTATGTGGAATACCTCTGGGACAACATCAATCGAGCCGTGTTCTTTTTAATTTTGGCCGTGTCCTTCTGGTTCGTCGGCCGTTGGGCAGAGAAATTATGGAACAAAAGGAAAGACGAAATAGCCGGATAATCGTCACAAATGGATGGTAAATCCAACACCTCTATTGGAATTAATGCTCAGATTGGGATCGAGGCTTAAGTATTTGCGGATCCGGGTAATAAACACGTCCATGCTCCTACCAGTAAAGAAATCTGCATTTCCCCATACCTTTTCAAGAATATCTTCACGGGTGACAAGCTGGCCCCTGTGTTGCCATAGAAATAGGAGCAGTTGTGCTTCGCGCTCGGTGAGCTTAAACTGACCTTGTGCATGGCTTAATACTAACTGTTCAGGGTGAAATACATACGTCCCGAGGACAATCGATCTTGGCGTACTATTTTTCTGATTTCGTTTTAATATATTCTGTATGCGAAGCAAGAGTTCTTCAGGGTCGCAAGGTTTGGTAACATAATCATCAGCACCGATTTTTAGTCCCGTAAGCTTGTCGATCTTTTGTTCTTTGGCGGTTAAAAAGATAAACGGTAATGCGGGATGCAGGGCATTAATTTCTTTGGCCAGACTAAAACCGCTGATTTGAGGAAGCATCACGTCCAGTATAACCAGGTCGTAGCTGGCTAGCTGCTGAAAATTTTCCGTAAGATCCTGAGGCTGCGCCATCCAATCTACGACAAATGCAGACAGCTCAAGATATTGCTTGAGCATAAAGCCAAAATCAGCGTCATCTTCAACGAGGAGTAATTTGTTCATTTTTTATATTCAGTCGTTCATCTAAACTACTAATCTACGGCTAAATGCCATCCCTCTAGCTGATTACACTACCTTATGATGGAATAGCAACGAGCGGCAATTGAATTTTAAACGTAGTACCTACACCAGGCTTACTAGTTACTGTAAGCTGTCCCTGATAACGATCCACGATTTTTTTAACAAGGAAAAGGCCAATTCCCAATCCTTTGGTGTCGTGTATATTGTTTTTTTGGATACGGTAAAACTTGTCGAAAATATAAGGGAGTTCGCACTCCTCCATGCCATCACCATTGTCTTGTACGTAAATTGAAAGCTTATTTTTCTTTTGCTCAAAATGAACTTTAAGCCATTTCGCGCCATACTTTACAGCATTGTTCATGAGATTCTGAAATAATGTTGTTGCATCGCTGAGGCCCAAGCATAATTTCCCTTCAGGCAATGGACTTGTTTCAAATGCAATGGCCGGGTTCGTCAATTGAAAATCATTGAAAATCGCTTGGAGTTCCATCGTGGTAACAGGAGGATGACCCGATGGTTTCAGGTCTTCGGCCAGTGGGGCAAGGGTGTGTTCCAGGCGATTGACTTGCCGCTCAATGACCGTTATAATATTTTCACCTGTCGATTTTCGAAGTGTCTTAGCGGCAATTTTTAAGGTTGCAATAGGGGTTTTAAGTTCATGCGATACATTGTCAACCACGTCGTGAAGCACGGTGATCTGCTTCTGCTGTTTTTTGAGATTTTGAATGGTTCTATAAAAAAGCCAAAGAAAGGCGGCCAATATAAATAAGGTGCTCAACAGGAGGGAGGTAAGTTCTTTGAATAATATCCAGTGGAGATTGGTTACCTCAAAAGAGCTCCTTCTATGGACTAAAAAGGTGTATAAGATTTCCTTGCTTTGGATGCTCTCTTCAATTTTCTGTGTTTCGGTTTTTTCCGTTATCCATTCACTGGAAGAAAGTTCAACAGGTCGTCGGAAATTTCCCTGTGTGGTGTAAACCGTAATGGGGCCATCAGCAATCTGCTTGTTAAAGTTTCTAAAATAAATACCCAAGATCTCCTTTTTTAGGATAACATCCATACCCAGTGGTTGAAATAGACTGTCGACATAGCGTGTGAGCTTCCCGGATGTTTTATGCGCATTGGCATGATATAGTCCTTTAAGCTGTTGAGCTGTTATCTCATTTTTAACCAATTTGATGTAGTAGTCTCTGGCGATGTCCTTGCTCATTAAATCATCATCAAAAAGACTGTCAATTTTGGGAGATTTGTTCAGTTTGCTTTTTACTGTTGCAAAAATATCGCGCTGTTTGAGCTGATAGGTGTTGTACAATTGATAGCCCTGAATGCCGATCAGTACAGCAAAAAATAATGTAAAGAGAACACTATAATTTTTGGGTTTCAATTCCATACACAAATATAACTGCTGAAGGCCAATATAATATACCTTAACGCAGTATTAACCCTTCATTAACCATTATTTACTACGGAGATGGACAATTTTGAGCCATCGGAAGCGTGTAAAAGTTCAGTGACTGTCAAATGCGGATAACCACAAAAAAGCATGCGTTTGACAGCACAGCTAATGGATATAACAATCCAGGTATGCGCTAATGAAATTAAAGACTAATTATTTGTACATGAAATCAATCCTATTTTTTCTCGCTTTCCCTTTAGTGCTTTCAGCACAGACAAAGATCGGGGGACAAGTGCAGGATACAAACAAAATTGTATTAGCAGGTGCAACCGTTATGCTATTGGATAGTAACTATCAAGCTATCCGTGAAGTGAAAACTGACCATCTTGGAACGTTTATGCTGTCGCTGGATCATTCTGGCAGCTATTATCTACGGTCCACTTATCTTAACTTTAGACCTCAGGAGCACTTTTTCCGTAGCGACACCATTGCTCGCCCTCTGATACTTGAACTTATTCCCGAATCAAAAGTACTCGAAGAAGCACAGGTTGTCGGGCGGGCGCCGAGATTGATCCGCAAGTTGGACCGCCTGGAATTTAACGTGCAGCATTCTAATCTTTCGGCGCTCAACAGTTGGGACATTTTGAAACGGACGCCATTAGTGATGGCAAATGGCTCAGATTTAATGGTCCGTGGGAGCAAAAATATTGTTGTATTGATTAATGAACGAAAAGTTATGCTCACGGGGGAGGAATTGAAAACCTATCTCGAGAATACGGCGGGCAGCGATGTCCAATCGATTGAGGTCATTACCAACCCACCTGCAAAATATGAAGCCGAGGGCAGTACCATTATCAATATTAAACTTTCCAAATCGAACCTCTATGGATATCGGGGTTCGGCGGTTGCGTTGGCCGAGAAAAGCAGTACCTGGAAGCAACTGTTTGGGCTGACCCAGTATTATAGAAATGAAAAAATCAACGTTCGGGGCACCTATAATTTCGGAAGGGGAACTTATGCACGTTACGAAACGAATTATGTGTATTATCCCAATGAGCAAACCTCGTGGGAAGGTGTGATGGATCGATTTGATACCAATAACAGTCAGAACAGCTATGTGCTTTCGATGGAATACACACCCGATTCAACCTGGACTGTTAGCGGAGGGCTAAATGGATATTATGGCCCCAAAGCCTACGGTACCTACGTGGTGCCAACTGTCATTTACGATAGCAACCGTATTCAACAGTCGAGTTACCTCACGACAAATGATCATGAGTCATCTACAGAGACAAAGAACATGTATCTCCAGGTCATTAAGAAGCTTAACGCCAGCTGGAGTATAAATTGGTCTTCTTACTTTACAGACCATCATTCGACAAATAATCAGGATGTGCTCACCGCGCTGAGATTTAAGGATCAACAACCCAGGGATACACGATTTATTAGCAACAACGGAAATAAAAATAGGCTCTTTTCTTCACAGGTCGATTTTTCCGGTAAAGTAAAGCAGCTTGGGATGGAATTTGGAGGGAAATTTAGCGATGTTACAACGACAAACAGTCTTGTGTTCACTGATGATGAATCGGGCAAGTTGGAGCATAGGCCGGATAAGAGCAGTGAGTTTGATTACAAAGAACGGAATGTAGCTCTTTATGGTTCATTGGACTATACCTGGAAAAAATGGAGCTGGAAAGCAGGATTAAGAGGAGAATATACCAACTTGAAGGGCATTGTATCAGAACCAGAAGATATCAATAAACAGGATTATTTTGTGCTCTTCCCGACATTTTATATGCAATATGACTTGACGGAAAATCAGCAGTTAGGTTTTTCCTATGGAAAGCGGATCAGTCGTCCTTCCTATTCTTGGCTCAATCCCGCAAAATCCTACTACAATCGTTTTTCATACTTTCAGGGAGATCCCCGTTTAAGGGCTACGATCGTGCATAACCTGAATCTGACGTGGACCAAAAACAACTGGAATATTGATCTATTCTACCGATTTGAAAAGTGGCCCAATATGGAAATAGCCTTGCAGGATAATGTCAACCACCAGCTGATTTATCATTATACCAACATTAAAAAGGGGCAGGGAGCAGGGATAGACCTGGGTAAGAGTTTTCAGTTTACTGAACGTTGGGGAATGAACCTGCAGCTAGAGGGAATGTACAATGAGAATTACTTTATGGGGACTGATGATGTGCTGCACAAGAACGATGTATATATTGGCAACGGAAATATAAGTAGCAGCTATGTCTTGAGCAAAGAAGCAGGCTGGAATCTTGAGCTCGGCAATACCTTTACATCGCCCACCATCCAGGGGCCATTTAAAATAACTGGCTATTCCAGTACCTATGTGATGACAAATCGAAAATTCTTTAAAAACAAGTTTGAGGTAAATCTATCGTTTATGGACATCTTTAAAACGGAAAAAATGACCATATCCTCCAAATATGCCGATCAAAATAACTTTTATAAAGATTATCGGGATACCAGAAAGGTGAATCTGACGCTGCGGTACCATTTTGGAAATCAGAAAGTCAAAAGTAACAATCAGCCCGCAAAAACAGAAGAGCAGAACCGCCTGTAAATCTGTTGAATTCTTACAAAATCAAATTCTTCATATCACTGTAACTTTATATCCATAAAGAAAATGAATAAGGCAAGAATTAAAAGCAAGCGTCCTCCACGTCTGATGTGGAGTACAATCAGATGTCAGAAAAGTGTTTTCTTAGTTTATTTTCAAAGAATACGTGATATTGATACCACCCGCGGACAACATATCATGTACAGAACAATATTTTTTAACGGCCAGTTCAGCCGCTTTAGCTGCTTTTACCTCATCAATTTCACCTTTTAAGAAGAAATTGATGTGTATAGCTGTAAATACCTGTGGTATTTCTTCCCGGCGTTTACCCTCCACTTCAACCTGGATATCGTCAATTTGTTGGCGTTGTTTTACCAGTATGCTATGGAGATCGAAGACACTACAAGAACCCAGTGCCATTAACACCAATTCCATGGGGCGAACACCTTTTCCTTCGCCGCCGATCGCTTCTGAACCATCGATGTTGACTTTGACCGAAGATAATTCGCTGCTGGCTTCGAAATGCACAGCCTGGTTGACGCGGTTTAATTTGATTTTCATCTTAACATATTTTATTCATTTTTTGCACACCAATTTTAGCGAATAGCCCTCATTGATAATAACAGATCTAACTAAAATCTGTGCAACACAAATATACAAAAAGGCAGACGATTATTCGTCTGCCTTTTGTCAGTATGTTGGTCACTGTTTATTTTGTGACGGTATCTGGCAGTTTAACACCGCGATATTTGGCTACGTCAACTTGTGGGATCTTCGATCCATATTTAGAATTGATGGCACTGATAAAGATGTTTGCCATGAGGGCATTCCCAATTGGCGTGAGGTGGATGCCATCCAAAGAGAATGCATTTCCAGTGATGTATTTGGCACTAACGGCTAATCCATTGATACGAACACCACCTTTTACATTGTTTAGGAATGCATGTACGTCTGCTAAAGCGAGGTCTTTTGAAGCTGCAGCAGCTTTGATGGCTGCATTGTACTCGTTGATCCGCTTCACAACTGTTGCTATTTCGCTTACATCAAGCACGTATTTGTCTTCAACAGGATTTTCGGGACGTAAACCATATGGAATCTGTGCTGCGTTTGGCTTACCCAATAGTCCTGCAGACAAGAAAGGAAGTACAAAATAATCTTGATCGGTCGCTGCACGAGATCCAGATTTCGTAGCGATATAAATATTCGTTACCGGCGCAGGCGGATTTGTTGCGTTGACAGCCGCTAGCAGAGCCGCACGGGTAACCGTTGTAAAATAAGGTGTTGCGGTTACATCTGGAATGGTGGCCAATACACCTTTTTGCCCGCCGGCAGTCAGTGCCTGCACATAGCCATTGAGAATCGCCGTAAATTGAGCTGTTTCAGTCAATACGGTTGTTGGATCGGGCTGATTCGTTGTTGGATTCATATTGACCACTCCTCCGTTAGTTGCCCAACCCAAAGCATCGTTGTTACCCAGTGCAAAACTAAAAAAGGTGTGGTTTTGTGTCGTTGAATAGGTGAAATACGTTTTCGAGGCGTCCCCGTCGGGCAATAAGCGCTCGAAATACGGATTGCCGGCAGTTGAGCCCATGCCTGCTACCATAGAAAGATCCATCCGCATACCCGGTACACCGAGGTTATTGACAGGATCAGTATATTTCGTTAATAGTTTTGTTGAACCAGGTCTGTAGGCAAGTTTATCCGTTACAGGTGCCGTCACGGGCTGTCCATTGACAAGTGCTGTAAGGGTGATGTAGCCAGAACCGTTGGCTTGATCTTCACTGAAAAACGGCGATTTAAATTCCCCGCCACCTACTTGTTTTAACTGCTCAGCAATTAAGTTGGGGTAAGCAACCTTTTGCCCCTCCAGATAAAGGCCCCCATCTGCATATCCTGCCGTCAATGAATTCCCGATGGCAACATATTTTGAAAAATTAAGCGATCCCGCCGAAGGTGTATACTCCTCCAAAGAAGGTTTGCACGAGGCAATTGCTACAAGTGCTAATGCCGCGGCTATGTAAAGTTTGTTTTTTTTCATCTTAGTCAAATTTGGCTGTTAATTACCATTTATAGCTTACACCAATGCCTGGAGCAAAAATATTAGTCGCATAAGTCCCCGAAAGACGGCTCTCAATATTGGTTGACTGGCGAGCCATGATACGCTGATAAGCAAAAGAACCTGTGACGTCAAATTTTGGGGATGGTTTTATTGTAAAACCCCCAGAGATTAAATATCGGGTGTTATCTGGTGTCTCTGGATAAACATAGGCGCTCTGTTGTACTGGAGTGGCGATATAGCCCCCTCCTACACGCAATTGCAAACGGTCGGAGGCAATATACTCCAAACCTGCTTTGATCGATCCTGCTTTATCATAATTTTTTGGCGAATGCGTATCTTGTAAGACAGGCGTATTTTCTTTGTAGTCAAAATCCAGTGCCTTATAAATGTCGTAATTGATTAGTGTTGCATCGATCGCCATTTTTAGCTTTTCCGAAAGCGGGAAGGCTATTCCGGCAGCAAAAGTGGATGGAAGAGGTAACTCAGCACTGAATTTGTTACCCGCAGGAAAATTACTTGCCACCGATTCCGGCACGTCAAAAGTTGCATCCCCATTTTTAAGTTTAGTGACAACTTTCGAGCGGTAACTTAAAGAGATGGAAAATTCATCTTCTAAATTGTAGTGGATACCCACATTATAACCTGTACCTGTACCGGTGCCCTTTAAGGTTGCAAGTCCTGCATGACCATCCGGATAGAATACAGGAACTGAATTTTCCAGGTCTACCGTACCGACGTTATAGACGAAACCACCACCGACACTAAAATTTTCAGTCAGTTTGAAACTTAATGTAGGTTGAATATAGATTGCGCGTAGCGAAAGGCTAACTAAACTGAATTTACCAACCCAATCCTTTCCCCAATCGACAGCCCCACCATATGGTGTATAAACTCCAATACCGGCTTTCCACCAGGAATTTTTAGGCCCAAATGCAGCAAATACTGAAAAAGGAGTGGATATTTGATTTCTAGTATTGTAAACAACGGTGCTTCCAACCTCTTGAAAGGCAGATTTGTACATGACAGCATTCCCAGCAACGGAAATGGCGTTATGATCCATTTTTGCTAAAGCACCCGGACTATAAAAAATGGAAGACTCATCTAAAAAGTAAGCAGAACCTGCTCCCCCCATTCCCACAGCTTTGGGACTTTGTAGATTCACTTGAGATCCTTGTGCAAACAGGAGTGACGGGCTTGCACAAAGTATTGAGAATAGTAGTTTCTTCATACTAGTGTTTATTTTTGGTTAACATTCCTCTTTCAAATACAATGCTAACATAATAAATGTTTGACTAAAATTAATAAATGTTGTGTAATATTTTTTTTGCTCGTACCTTTAAGTGCAAGGATAACAAAATTAAACGATCATAATTATATGGCTACAATTACATTTAAAGGCACTCCAGTAAATACAAAAGGCAGTTTACCTCAGGTTGGCGAGCAAGCACCTGATTTTAAATTAACTGCAGGCGATCTTTCCGATAAGTCTCTTGCAGACTTTAAAGGAAAAAAAATTGTGTTAAATATTTTTCCTAGTGTCGATACAGGAACTTGTGCTGCTTCTGTACGTGCATTTAATCAAGAGGCTTCTCAGTTGGATAACACGGTCGTATTGTGTATATCCAAAGACTTACCTTTTGCGCAAGGACGTTTTTGTGCAGCAGAAGGTTTAAATAATGTGGTGACATTATCAGAATATAAAGATTCAAACTTTTCTGATGCTTATCAATTGACTATCGCCGATGGTCCTTTGGCAGGTCTGTTGAGCCGTGTGGTCATCACATTGGATGAAAACGGAAAGGTATTGTATGAAGAGCAAGTTGCGGAAATTGCAGACGAGCCCAATTATGCTGCAGCCATTGCTTCCTTGAATTAAAGGCGATGGCAGAACGAATCAAAAACGCCTTCGCAATAAGTGAAGGCGTTTTTGATTTTAAGTGGAGCTTCTTCGCTGTTATTTTGTTTTCTCCAAAGCCTGCAAGATATCGTTGATAATATCTTGTTGATCTTCCAAACCCACCGATAGACGGATACTGCCGGGTTTGATGCCTAAATTGAGGCGTTCATCTTCGGATAGTTTAGAGTGTGTGGTGGAAGCAGGATGCGTAGCGATCGATCTTGAGTCACCCAGATTGGACGTGTATAAAATCATCTCCAACTGGTCCACAAAAGCTTTTGCGCGCTCGAAGCCTCCCTTGACAACCAACGTTACAATGCCACCACCGGCTTTCATCTGTTTCTTGGCCAGTTCATATTGTGGATGGCTGGGCAAGAATGGATATTTGACATCTTCAATCTCTGGATGATGTTCCAAAGCTATAGCCAAAGCCAATGCGTTGGAACAATGGCGGTCCATACGGATGCCCAAAGTGTCCAAACTTTTCGATATGATCCAGGCATTGAATGGGGATAACGCCGGACCTGTATGACGGATGAAGAACATCAGTTTGTCGATAAGCGCTTGTTTGCCGACAACAATCCCACCCAAAACACGGCCTTGCCCATCCATATACTTCGTCGCCGAATGGATAACCAGGTCAAATCCATACTGAATGGGTTTCTGGAGATAAGGTGTGGCAAAACAATTGTCGATCGAAAGGATAATATGGGGATATTTCTCTTTGAACTTACCCAACCATTCCAGATCCACCAATTCCAACCCGGGGTTAGAGGGAGATTCTAGAAAGATAATTTTTGTATTGGGCTGGATCGCTTTTTCCCATTCTTCGGGATTTGCTGCATCCACATAAGTCGTGGTCACTCCCCAGCGGGGGAATAGCTCCGTAAATAACTGGTGAGTAGACCCGAATATTGCGCGTGAAGAAACGATATGGTCTCCACTTTCAATAATTCCCGCAAAGGAAGCAAATACGGCCGCCATACCGGACGCAAATGATAACCCTGCTTCTGCACCTTCCAGAATACACACTTTGTTGATGAATTCTGAAGTATTTGGGTTGGCATAACGGGAGTATATCATCGCATCCTCTTCGCCAGCAAAGACCGCCCGACCTTGTTCAGCGCTGTCGAAGATAAAACTTGATGTAAGGTATAAGGGGGTCGAATGTTCGCGAAGTGCAGAACGATCGACCTGTTCACGTATGATTTTAGATTGATCTTGTTTCATGATATGTAAAGGTACGAGATGAAAATTTTATATCCACATTTTTAAGTAGTGAAATCATTTATTTTCATCAGATTTCCAAGGGTATTTTTCTGCATGTTAAACTTGTTTGCCTGCTCACAGTGGATCATAGTTGCTATTGAATTGCCATAGTTTCAGTCGGACCAAGCGATTGTCGGGTATGCTTAGCGGTATTAACATTCAAGACTTTTTATCCGCGAAGTGATTTTGGGGTTACAATCGTACGCAAATGTTACATACAGCATTTTGTAAAAACTTCTTATCTTAGGGCTTTACAACCTAATTTTCTAGCACATAAATAAAGACTATGTTGACAATCTTGTTATCTTCCATTTTACTTTCCAGCGGAACTGTAGCCAAGTCAGATACTTTAAAAGCTTATGGGGCTTTGCCGACAGAGCGTCAATTAAAGTGGCAGGAGATGGAAACGTATTGTTTGATCCATTATACACCAACAACTTTCCAAAACAAAGAATGGGGTTACGGTGATGCACAGCCTGCGTTGTTTAATCCTTCGGCTTTTGATGCGAACCAAATTGCGCAAGCTGCAGCGGCCGGTGGTTTCCGGGGGCTAATTAGTGTGGCAAAACACCACGATGGATTCTGTTTATGGCCAACCAAGACGACATCTTACAGTATTGCCGCTTCACCATGGAAAAATGGAAAAGGTGATATGGTCAAAGACTTTATGGAGGCGACCCACCGGAATGGGATGAAATTTGGTGTATATCTTTCTGCTTGGGACCGTCACGATGAACGTTACGGTACTCCAGCCTATGCCGATGCGTATAGGCAACAGCTCACTGAATTAATGAGCAATTATGGTCCATTGTTTACCTCTTGGCATGATGGCGCAAATGGTGGGGATGGCTTCTATGGTGGACATGAAGGGAAGCGCATCATCGATCGCACAACTTACTATGAGTGGCATGAAAAAACTTGGCCTATCGTACGTAAATTACAGCCCCAGGCGGTGATTTTTTCAGATATCGGTCCGGATATGCGTTGGGTTGGCAATGAAAGAGGATATGCGGCCGAAACATCATGGGCAACTTTTACGCCCATTGGGTTAAACGGAAAAGTCGCTGTTCCGGGTGCAACAGAATCACACAATGCCGAAACGGGCGACCGTAATGGTAAATATTGGATACCTGCTGAATGTGATGTGCCTCAACGCCCCGGATGGTTTTACCATGAGGAGCAAAATAGCCGCGTAAAAACACCGAACGAACTGTTTGAAATCTATCTGAAATCTGTAGGTAGGGGAGCCTGCATGAACCTGGGCTTAGCACCGATGCCCTCCGGTACATTACATGAGCACGATGTGAAGTCGTTGCAGGCTTTTGGAAAAAAAGTGAAGGAAACTTTCCGTACAAATCTAGCCAAAGGGGCAAGCATTACAGCATCAAATACACGTAATGACGACAGTAAAACCTACAGTACAGCGTTTATTATCGATGACGACCGCTATAGCTATTGGGCAACAGACGATGCCAAAACATCGGCTACGCTAGAAATTAAATTACAATCACCGGCTAAATTTGATCTTATCCAGTTAAGGGAGAATATTAAGCTGGGGCAACGTATCGATAGTGTTTTCGTTGAGCGATGGGAAAATAACAGCTGGAAGCCCTTAGCCAAAGCAACAAGCATTGGTGCAAACCGCCTGATCAAATTGGAACAGCCGCAGACTGCAAGTCGATTAAGGCTATATGTTTATGCGCCTGTAGCGATTACGCTCAGTGATTTTGGATTGTTTAAGGAATATGATGAGCCATTTGCCTTTCGCACAGAAGAAGTCAAAAAGCTACGCGGTTTTCAGATTAAAACCGGCAGATCTAATGCCAATGCCTATATGTTGGATGGAAAGGCGAATACTTTCGCTACAGTTGCCGATCAGGGCGTAATTGTTGTCTCCACAGACAAACCTGTTTCTGGTATCGGCTTCCTTCCTCGTCAAGATGGAAAGCATGTTGGCACACCAACACAGTATCGCATATCTACCAGTGCCGACGGTAAAAAATGGACTGTCGCCAAAGAAGGAGAGTTCTCTAATATTAAAGCAAACCCAATTTTACAACAGGTGTTTTTTGATACCAATAGCGCAACCAAGTTTATCAAATTTGAGCCCAAGCACTTTATAGAAGGCAGCGAATTAGCCATAGCAGAATTTGAATTGTATGGTAAATAGAATTTTAATGCTCATCGTGGTATGTGCCAGTCATACCACGATGCTTTTTGCTCAGCAACAGCCGCTTGTACTTTGGTATAATAAGCCCGCTAAAGTCTGGGAAGAAACTTTACCACTGGGAAACGGACTTATCGGCATGATGCCGGATGGCAATCCCCATCAGGAAAAAATTGTACTCAATGAGATCAGCATGTGGTCGGGTAGCCCCGAGGATCCCAATAAGGATGAGGCCTATAAAAATGTCGACGCCATTCAGGCACTACTTAAAGCGGGCAAAAATGATGAGGCCGAAAAGCTGGTTAACGAAACTTTTGTTACGAAAGGAAAGGGTTCTGGATTTGGCAACGGAGCAAATGTACCCTATGGCTGTTATCAACTGTTCGGCAACCTATTACTGGATTATAAATTGCCAGCCGGAACAGTGGAAGACTACAAACGCTCATTGGACTTAGCGACAGCGTCTGCGCAAACTTCATTTAAAATAAACGGGCAGCAGTTCCAACGAAACTATTATACATCCTTTGATAAAAATGTTGGACTTATCCAACTGAACCAACCGAAAGATAAGGTACAGAAGGTTGACCTATCGTTCCAGCGCCAAGAAAATATCGACCGGTACACCCTACTGAATGATGGAATTCTAATTGAAGGATCATTACCCGATGGAAAAGGTGGTAAAAACCTGAAGTTTGTCGGCTTAATTCGGGTAAAAGGTGAAAATCTGCAGATCAGCAAAATGGATCAGGTTTTGCAAGTATCGGTAAAGGGCAATCTCACAATCTATTTTTCCGCAAGTACTTCCTATTATGGAAAGAATCCAATACCTGTTGTCAAGGCAAATGTGGAAGCGGCAAAAATCGCTGATGAACAAAAAATATACCGCAACCATCTTGCTGCGTACCAAAAGATCTTCAATCGGGTAAAACTCAACCTATTTGGCAATGCAGCCAATGATACTATTCCTACGAATGAACGGATAGCAAATTTCTACAAAAATCCAGTACAGGATCCAGATCTGGCGACGATTTATTACCAATTTGGGAGATATTTGAATATTTCAAGTGCTGCTCCGAAAAATACAAATTCACTTCCCCCTAATTTGCAGGGCCTATGGGCAAATGAGATCAATACACCGTGGAATGGTGACTATCATCTCAACATCAATGCACAGATGAATCATTGGGGAGTAGAGGTCAACAACCTGACGGAATATCATCGGCCTTTTATCGAGCTGATCAAGCGTATTGCTAAGACGGGTGAACAGACCGCAAAGGCATACTATAATGCACCGGGATGGGTGGTTTATATGATGACCAATGTATGGGGATATTCTGCTCCGGGCGAGCAAGCTTCCTGGGGAGCTAGTACGGCTTCGGGCTGGCTATGTAACCATCTTTGGGAACATTATCTCTTTACCGGTGATAAAAGTTACCTCAGCGAGATTTATCCGATATTAAAAGGAGCTGCCGTGTTTTACGATCACACACTTGTTCAAGACCCTAAAACAGGGTGGTGGGTGACGTCGCCGTCGGTATCGCCAGAAAATGCGTTTCGGATGCCCAATGGGAAAGTTGCTGCGGTGGTGATGGGCCCTACAATTGATAACCAGATCGTTCGGGAATTGTATCAGGCGTTGATTCAGGCAGATGCTATTCTTAAAAAGAAAGACATTTTTGTTGATAGCCTCAAATTGAAGTTAAAAAATATTCCACCGCCTGTGGTCGTTAGCGCATCTGGGCGCGTGATGGAGTGGCTAGAGGATTATGAGGAAGTTGAACCTAAACATCGGCACGTATCGCATTTATATGGCCTATATCCAGCAGCATTTATATCGCCACAAACAACGCCCGAATGGGCTGAAGCGGCGCGTCAGACGCTCGCTGTACGTGGGGATGAAGGAACAGGCTGGTCGAGAGCCTGGAAGATATTGTTCTGGGCAAGACTGCAGGATGGAAATCATGCGCTCGAGATTCTAAGACAGCTACTCAAACCGGCATATCGCAATGAAACGACTTACCAAGGTGTTGGAGCGGGCACTTACCCCAATTTGTTCTGCGCGCATCCACCTTTCCAGATAGACGGAAATTTTGGTGGAGCAGCAGGGATTGCCGAGATGCTCATTCAGAGCCACAATGGTTATATCCACCTATTGCCTGCCTTACCCAAAGCTTGGCCAAAAGGGGAAGTTAAAGGTCTCAAGGCCCGAGGAAATTATACCGTAGATATCACATGGGAGAATGGGAAAGTCTCCGCATTGCAGATTAAAGGAAAAAAAGGAAAGATTCGACTATTTGAAAATGGAAATTACAGGGATTATGAAGTGCGTTAACTATGTGTGTTTGATAGCTGTGTTGGCCTTGGGGACAACAAGCTGTTCCCAACGCACAGAATCGGAAAAGAAAGCGGCAATAGCGAAGAGTTTCAGTTACACGATCACCGGAAAAACCACTGCCCCGGATGGGACGCAGGTAAGCCTCGTGGATCACGACAATACATTGCAGCAATTTGTAAAAACGCAGGTCACTAATGGACAATTTGTTCTGGAAGGCGAATTGGCTATGGCGGGATTTTACGATATCCAGATCAAGGGAATGGAGCCTTACACGTTAGTTCTCGAAGGTGGAAGCGACTACGAGCTGAACGAAGAACATGGGAAATTTACGTTGACGACATCTTCTTCCAATGCTAAAGATTTTATGCAGTTCAATGCGAAATATCAACAGCGTGAACAGGAAGAAAAAAGTAAAAGCACCAATAAAAGTCAACGGATAAAGCAGCTGGAGAGTCAGTTGCCTTCGATGGCAGCAAGAAACGACGGTTCTTATGAAAAAGCAGTGGATGAAATACAGCGGTTGAGCGGCACTGGCGCATTTAACCCACGCACACTTTATGCCGATTTTATTCTCGACAGTACCCACCGTTCCTCCTTGCTATTGCCTTATTTTTTTAAGTACGTATCGCTCGACCAGACAAATTATAAGAAATTTGATGCGGCATTGCAGGGCTTCGATGTTGAACTACAGAAACACCCTTATTTCAAATTTGCCAGGGAAAAGGTCGATAAGGTGAAAGATTTTTATGAAAATATGCCGGTGTTCCCATCGATAACGCCGATGAATGTGCAAAGGGATACGCTGAACCTGAAAGATGTTTCAAAATCAAAAATGTTGATTGCCGCATTTTGGAAAGCATCAAATAGCAATAGTAAAGCTGATATCAAGATGCTTCGGACAAAGGAAGCGCAACTGAATGCCCTAGGGGTAAAGGTTATTTACTTTTCGCTGGATAAGGATCTGGACAAATGGATGAAAGCAAGCAAAGATCTTGCCCTGGGAAAACAGAGTTACTTTTTAAACTACAACGATCAGGCTATGATGGAAAATAATTTTGGGATAGACCGCACACCAAGCTATTTGTGGATTAATCCGGAGACGCTCCAGATCTTATCTTTGAGCGGTGAAGATCCAGCGATGCCACCGTTTCTTGGGAAGGTAAGGGAATTTCTTGTTAAAAATTAACGTTTATTGTCTTAAAAAGCCCTATATTTGAAATAACTGTTTAATATTTGTTATTTCTATACCTAATGAAAGTTGTTCAATTTACAGTTCCGGTAGTTTACCAAGGATCTATTTGTGTGCAGGAAGACATCCTGCCTTCATTTTACAGCAATTACCACCGGCACAAGGAGATCCAGCTGACCTATATTTTAAAGGGGCGGGGAACGTTTATGATCGGCAACTTTACGCACAGTTTCGAGCAGGATGAAATCTATATTGTGGACGCGGATGAACCGCATATGTTCAAAACGGGAGAGGATGTAAAGGATGGTATTCATGCCATCCATATTTTTTTCGACTATGAACATTTTAGATCATTCTTGGACTTCCCTGAATTTGATGATGTCAAGTATTTTTTGGAACACATTAATGTCAGTAAAAAATTGGATGCGGAATATGCTGTAGCATTGAAAGAAAAGTTTGTGCAGATCAATGCAAGTGACGGTATCGATCGGTTGCTGTCGTTGGTAAAGCTGATTAATTTTTTGAGTAAAAAAGTAGATCAATGGACTTCACTGTATACCGGTATCCCACAAAAGAAGTTTTCAGATGCCGAAGGATTGCGGATCAACGAAATATTCCAATATACTTTTCAGCACTTTGGAGACAAGATTTCCCTGGAAGATATCGCTGCGGTAGCACACATGACACCACATGCATTCTGTAAGTATTTTAAAAAGCATACCCGGAAAACCTATGTTACTTTTCTCAATGAAATCCGCATTGAACGCGCCTGTAAAATGTTGATAGATGAATCTTCGGAAAGCGTTTCGAACATAGCATTTAAGACGGGATTTAATAATGTTGTGAATTTTAATCGGGTATTCAAAAAAATAACCAAACTCTCGCCGAGTGAATACCTGCAGGAACACCGCATGCGCGACTAGCGCGTTTGATGTTTCAGCGAGTCGTTCGCAATTGGCAGACACGCATCAGGTCCCATTGGAAGCGCAATTAAACGTGAAAGATGACGTTGATCTTCACTGTACGAATAATCCAGCCAAACTTTGTAAATCAGCGGCGGTATTCCCAAAAAGCAAAAATGAGTTGTAACATTTTGGTTACTATTTTGGATTTAAATAATTTATGAGTTAATTTTATTCTGCCGGTTAATTAACTTATAAATCATTTATATTTATGAAAAGAAAATCCAAGTCAACTTGGGGAATTCTTTCGGGTGTATTCATCCTGGTTTTAGCCGCATTGCCTTCGTGTAAAAAGCATGCAAAACTTCCCGATGAAAACAATGAAACAATTCATGCCGTAAAATTCAAGATCAAGGATTTTGAAACGATTGTTACTCCGCTAAAAAAACAAGCAACAAGCACAAATCGGGCTGCCTTAAGCAAAACCGCTTCCGAAAACGAGTTACTACTGTATCATTGGACCTTTGACAACAGCAACACCATTCCTGAGGCTGCGCTAGATGAAGGTATCTTAATCGATTACAACGATGGAAAGACAGATTATGATTTTCTGGCCGGCTGGCCCACAACGGGGAAAGCCATTAGTTTCAAAGGTGCTAGAGAGATCTTGATTAAAATTCCTACCCAAGGTATTCGTTCCATAGGCAGCTGGGTATTTGATGCAAATAGCTCAAGCACAGGTCCAAGGGCGCTCTTATTGAGTTACTCTTTGGATAAGGGAAATAATTTTTCGCTGCTCTCAGATACCATCAAGTATCCCTCAAATCTATCGTTGTCAGGAAAAGTCGCCGTGAACACCTCTTTGGCAGATATACCCCTAGGGTACAGTAAGGAGCTTTGGTTGAAAATTTCACTATTGGCTGGAAATAGAGATGGTGGAGCCGGTTATAGTGCAACGACAGGCACTTTTAAGATGGATAATTTGATGATTTATGGTCAAGTAAATCCAGAAGCGCTACCCAGCAAATTTTACTATCATGTTTTCGATGCGCATTCAAAGGCAATGGTTACCTCAGGGGTGCTTAACTCGCAGGACGCTTTTGATTTAGAATTGCCGAACGGCACCTACTATCTGAGCCTGATTGCCAAAAATTCAACATTGCCTCTGGTGATGTCGGAGGCCGCTGATTTTGAACACTTCTATGCTACGAATCCTTTTTCTGAACAGTCTGCAGAGTTATTTGCCGGTCGGGATACTTTTGAAGTGAAGGGTGTTACCGAGCGGGTATTGAACTTAAATCGGATCTACAGCGAGGTTAAACTGACATTTACCGACACGGAGGATCTAAGTATAATAGATAGTATACAGGTGGAGCAGCTTCATCCTGCATTTCATTATTATCCCTTTATAGCACGAAGTAATGATCAGCTCGATAAAAGTATGTTGACTATAGTCCCACATTTTACAGCAGAAAATCAAAGTTTTTCTTTCAATCAATTTATGGGCTATTATTTAGAAAACAAGGTCATTAAATATCAGTTCCGCGTTTTCAGGTCAGGTCAGTTACTACGTACATTTGAATTAGGTAGCGAAATCCGAAACAATGTTCAAATACAATTTAAGGGCAAATTGTTGGAATCTGCCCATGGAGCACTGGGTTTCCAGATCTTGAAGAACGAGCGTTGGGATGATCATATTGTGATAGCATACTAAGTAAAGCTTTTTTCATCTACCATCTAGCCTCCCTACATCTATAACAGAAAAAAGGTGTCNNGACACCTTTTTTCTGTTATAGCATTTTGGCTATATTAATTTTTTTAGCATGGTATTCCAACCAGCTAGGTCATTTATTATTTTTTCAAGATCGGCAATGGCAACACGTTCTTGTGCCATAGTATCCCGGTGGCGGATCGTGACAGTGTTGTCTTGCAAAGAATCGTAATCAACTGTGATACAGATCGGCGTTCCGATAGCATCCTGACGACGATAACGTTTTCCGATAGCATCTTTTTCGTCGTACTGAACATTGTAATCCAATTTCAGCGTATTCAATATTTCTCGCGCTTTTTCTGGCAAACCATCTTTTTTGGTTAATGGTAAAATTGCAGCTTTTACCGGAGCCAATGCTGGAGGGAATTTCAATACAACGCGCGAATCTTGTTTTTCTTCCGTAGAAAGATCTTCCGTTACCAGGGCGTTACATAATACAGTTAAGAAAAGGCGGTCCAATCCAATGGACGTTTCAATCACATACGGAATGTAGTTTTGATTGATCTCCGGATCAAAATATTGCATTTTCTTTTTAGAAAATTCCTGATGTTGTTTCAGGTCAAAATCTGTGCGCGAGTGAATACCTTCCACTTCTTTAAAGCCGAATGGGAAGTTGAATTCGATATCAACAGCCGCATTGGCGTAGTGTGCTAGTTTATCGTGATCGTGGTAACGGTAGTTGGAAGGATCGAAGCCTAAAGCCAAATGCCATTTCAGGCGAGTCTCTTTCCATTTATTGTACCATTCCAGTTCCGTGCCTGGGCGGCAGAAAAATTGCATTTCCATTTGCTCGAATTCGCGCATACGCATAATAAACTGACGTGCGATTACTTCATTCCGGAAAGCTTTACCAATTTGGGCAATACCAAAAGGAATTTTCATGCGTCCTGTTTTTTGTACGTTCAGGAAGTTGACGAAAATACCCTGTGCAGTTTCAGGACGAAGGTACACTTGATCTGCACCGTCAGCCATAGCACCCATTTGGGTTGCAAACATCAAATTAAATTGACGTACTTCAGTCCAGTTTTTGGTCCCTGAGACTGGGCATACAATGTTATGTTCTTCAATAATACTTTTCAGAGCGGCTAGATCGTCTGCATTCAATGCGGTATTCAACGACTCTAATAGTGCTGTTGCTTCAGTCGTTTTACCATCAGCTTCATAACGCGCAATTTTATCTTCGATCAATTGATCAGCACGGTAACGTTTTTTTGAATCCTTATTGTCGATCATCGGATCGTTGAATCCATCAACATGACCAGAGGCTTTCCATGTCGTAGGGTGCATGAAAATTGCGGCATCAATACCAACAATGTTTTCGTGCAATTGCACCATGGATTTCCACCAATACGTCTTTAGGTTGTTTTTTAATTCCGAACCTAATTGACCATAATCGTAGACGGCACTTAATCCGTCATATATTTCGCTCGATTGAAATACAAAACCGTATTCCTTCGCGTGTGATACTACACTTTTGAAAAAGTCGTCTGTCTGTTTGCTCATAAGTGGCAAATATAGATATAAGTATTTAGATTTTAAACGCCTAAATCGCGGATCTGCTGAGACGCATTTTTGTTATCTACTTTTTTGATTATATGTTGGATAATACCATCCGCATCAATCACAAAGGTAGTACGTGCTGTGCCCATATACTTTTTGCCATACATATTTTTTTCGACCCATACACCATAAGCCTCGACGAGTTTCATGTCTTCATCGACAAGCAACTGAAAAGGTAGCTCATGTTTACTGATGAATTTTTGATGTGATGCCTCATTGTCCACACTTACGCCTATGATCTCAAAACCATCTTTTTTCAAAGACTGATAATTGTCCCTGAAGTTACAGGCTTCTGTCGTACAGCCAGGTGTATTGTCTTTGGGATAAAAATATAAAATAACTTTTTGCCCTTTAAAATCGGAAAGATGGACGGTCTCGCCATGTTGATTTTTTGCACTGAAATCCGGTGCTTTCTGTCCTGCTTCTAGTGTTGCCATAATACGTTGTATTTAGTCATTTAAGATACGATTAATATCTTAAAACCGCTGATTTATTACCGAAAATCAGGACTCTATTTCATAAATGAAGCTTCGTATGTCTTTACATTTCCTTTGTTGTCTTTCACTTCAAGTTTAAAGTCGTGTCTGCCGCTGCTGAGGTCTGGTTCGAAGTCATGCCAGATATGTCTTGTTTTAGGATCATATTTCATTAACGCCCATTTCCCATCAATATAAGCGTCAAAAGTAGCTATACCCGATAGATTGTCGCTGATGGTAAAATCGATGGAGCGTTGATTAGATACATTCTTGCCGTCAGTCAGGTTACGCGCAATGATATTCGGTGCAATGGTATCGACAGCGATGTAAAAACCACCAAATTCGCGTACATTGGCTACCACCCAGCCGTTCTCATATTTACCCCCTTGTGCACCGCCATCAGAAGAAACGATCAAGGCTTTGTCATACAGGTTTTCAGACAGGGTGTAGTCGGGTTTGATCATGAGCTTGTAGTATCCGAAGACCGGTGTATACACGTTGTGGATATAGTGCATTGCCGAGTAACCCCTTGCTGGTTTTGCTCCTTGTGTATAATTGAAGTAAAGGTCGTCATACAAGATGTTTTTGCCCATGTAAATACGCGCGTTCTCGGCTTCATATTTGTTTTCGTCGGCATAGTGAAACATTTTAAGGCCCTTCGCAGTTGGGCGGCTGATTGACAGCGACAGATTGTTTTGTACCTTAAAATTCAATTCACTCGTATTCCCTTGAACATCTTTAACCACATATTTTACATCATGGACCTCATTGTCTTTCAACGTTATTTTACCGAGGTTATCCAAGTTTTTAAAGATGTTGATCGGGTTGTTTGGATCTTTGAAGCTCTTTTGCACGCGTACCCCCGACTTTTTTAAGTAAGGGTAGTCTACGTAGGACTGTATCGCACGGGTCTGATCAAAAGGAATGGATTCGAACAGTACCGTGCTGATGTTTTTATTATCCAAAAATAGTTCAATCGAATACACGCCATACGTAAAGGAGATGCCTCTCCGTTTATCAACGGTGTTGATTCCTAATCCAAAGGTGCCATTCACAGGTATCGGCGCTGTACTCGCTAAGCTATAGGTACCATTGCCGGCCGACTTGATCGTTTGATGTCTTCGAGGAGTATTTTCGTCGAATATTTCGGAACCTAAATCGTAGACCGTCATACCGCGGATAATCGGTTTTACACCGTCTGGAAACAACAGGCCAAACAATTGCGGATTAAGCGGCAATTGTGCTTTTGTATCCCGGATCTCGAAATGAAGATGTGGGCCAGCTGAACCACCGGTATTTCCTGAATTGGCAATAAATTCACCTTTTCTTACAGGAACTTGGTTGGGTTTGAGAAATACATCGACATCAAAACGTTTTTGTTTGTACTGCTCATCTTTGACGATTTTCGCAAGATCCGAATTGAAACTTTCGAGGTGCATGTACACAGAAGTATAACCATTCGGATGATCAATGTAAACATAATTGCCCCCACCACCAATTTGTACCCGTACACGGGATACAAAACCTTCTGCTGCCGCGTGTACAGGTATATTTATACGTTGTTGTGTACGGTAATCGTCTCCGCCATGAAAATGCGTCGCGCGCAATTCGCCAAACGATCCCGAAGCCTGCGGAGGAATATCCATCGGGCGGACAAAATAATTCTGTGGATAATTGCGGCTTTTGATAATATCTTGTCCCTTGATTAGACCTGTCATGCAGGCCAGCAGGGAGAGCATTGCTGTCGTTTTTTTTATCATGCTATTTCCCAGCTATTTGATTTTACAGCTAAACATCTTCTGTTCGCCAATGAAACCTTCCAATAAATCGCCGATGGCTACAGATCCGACACCAACTGGAGTTCCGGTGTAAATGAGGTCACCTTTGCGTAGGGTAATAAATTTGGAGGTGTAGACAATCAGATCTTCGTAGGAAAATATCATGTCCTTGGTATTTCCCTGTTGAACTGTTTGCCCATTTTGCTGCAGGGAGAAATCAATCGAATTTACTTCCGCAAATTCTTCTTTAGGAATCAAGTTGCTGATGACTGCCGAATGGTCAAATGCTTTTGCCAATTCCCAGGGAAGGCTTTTTGCTTTTAATTCTTGCTGTACATCCCTGGCGGTAAAGTCAATCCCCAGGCCGACAGCATCGAAATAAGTTGATGCAAATTTTGGTGTCACATGTTTTCCTTCCTTACATATCCGAAGGACGACTTCGGTTTCAAACTGGATATTTTTTGAAAATTCAGGATAATAGAAATCTTTGTTATCCTTTAACACCGCAGTATCAGGTTTTAAAAATATAATGGGAGTTTCAGGGACTGGATTATTGAGTTCTTTAGCGTGGTCGATGTAATTGCGACCGATAGCAATTATTTTCATGATATAAATTTTTAAGGCGATGAAGCTTTTAGATTTCTTAGCGAGCACTTAAGCTCGACGTCCATCGCATATCTCTGTTAAGCGGTATTCCTTCTGTATAGCTCACTTCAACAAACTTAGTAAATGTCCAAACCTTATCCAAAAATGATGATAAACAACCTGTATTATCCACTAGGTCAAATGGCCTATTTGCATAGGGTTTAGTTAGGGTTAGCTTAGGGTTTAGTTAGGGTTTGTTTAGGTATAGCCTAATTAAAACCTAACTTAAACCTATCTAAATTCTAATTTATTACTAAACTAAATCAAACATTGATGGCTATTATTTGTTAGGCTGTAAAATAGATTATAGCATTACAATAAAAAGGTTTAAAAATGGCAATATTAGAAGATGGTCCGAATGGTGGTTTTCGTGGTAAAGTGGGCTCAGTCTATGGTTATAACCTCAATGGCAAATGGGTGATACGCGGTTCACGTAGAAAGAGTTCCAAACCTCCAACTCACGCGCAATTGACACATCGTGAAAAAATGAAATTGGCCGGTAAGTTTTGTGGTTGGATAAAGCCTATTGTGAACTTTGGGTATCAATTTGAAGAATCTAAAAAATCGGGGCTTGGGAAATTTCAGCTTGCACAACAGCAGATTCTCAAAAACGCGATTGATTTGGATGTCGAAAATAGACCTGTTATTAATATGGAAAAAGTGCAGGTATTTGTCGGGGAGCTCATGTCACCCGAAGGTGTTGAGGCTCGATGGGAGGATGATCTGCTGAAATTACACTGGATACCGAATCCGAAATACAGGGATAGCACTTTTAAATTAAATTTGGCCTTGGTCAGTTTGGATAGGGAGGGGGATCTCAAAATGGCTATCGCGGATGCATGGCAGGGTGAATGTACGGTTGAGATCCCGAGATTTAAAATGGACAAATTTGATTATCATGTCTACATCGGTTTTTGGGATACCTATCAAGGTGTACTCTCCAATTCGACCTATTGCGGTGTCATTTAATAGGATTTTTCAGCCTACTTGTGTATCTTTAACACTATGGATAAAATTAAGGCAGTGTTATTTGACCTAGACGGAACGTTGATTGATTCGGAATATTTCTATTTCAAAAATTGGGCGCCGATATTAAAGGATGAATTTAATTTAGTGATCAGCTACGAAGATTGGATTCGTGATTTTGCAGGGCATACTTTAGCACATAATGTCAAGCGATTGGTCGATGACTACGGCTACGATACGACGGAAGAATATATGTGGAAGCGTACACGTGCAGCTTATGCCGATTCCAACATGAGCGACATAGAATTGATGCCGGATGCCCGGGAAATCTTAACGTTTTTGAAAGAGAGCGGCATTCATATCGGACTTGTCACCTCCAGTTTCCGCAGTACGGTAGATACGGTTTTGGGTAAACATGGGCTTTTGGATTATTTTGAATTTTTCGTTACCCGTGAGTGCGTCGAATTTCCCAAGCCTAATCCGGAGCCATACCGTTTGGCATTGACGAACTTAAACTTAGCAGCGGATAGTTGTGTGGCTATTGAGGATACGATAACTGGAAGCAAATCGGCTTTGGGCGCGGGTATGCGGTTGATTGCGGTGACGAAACAGGAGGTAGAACGTGCTAGACTAACAGCTGTGGATAACATTGTGGAAAACTTATCTGAAGCAAAAGCGCTGTTATCACAATGGATTTAAGGATTGCCGGATAATTTAATCGTTTTAGCATTTGTATTTTTATTTGGATATACGTAATATTACCGAATTGTAAATGGAATTCTGATTATGAACCGAAGAACCGCGATAAAGCAATTTTTCATTGTAGCAGGCGGACTGACAATCTTGTCGTCCTGTCTGAATGATGGTGGTGCATCCATTGTATTGAATAAGCTGAAGATTTCGGCGGAGGATGAGCAGTTTTTGGGCAATCTCGCCGACGTATTGATTCCCAAATCGGATACACCGGGAGGAAAGGATCTGAATCTGCATCTTTTTGTCATCAAAATGGTGGACGATTGTGAGTCGCCAGAAAATCAGGCTAAATTTGTTGCAGGTTTCAACGCATTGAAGAAGCGGTTAAATTTAGCAAATGGTCCAGAGACTGCGGCCACATTGATGGCGTTAAAAGACCAAACCGACGAGAAGGCTTTTTTTGAAACTTTCAAATCACGTGCAATTCAGGGGTATATGAACTCAGAATATGTGATGAAGAATAAGGTGATCTATAGACTTATTCCGGGTCCGTATAATGGTGAGGTAAAAGTTAAGGCGTAAATAGCACATGGCAAACTTAAATATTGACAGTGAAAAAAACAGGACCTACGATGCTATTGTAATCGGTTCTGGAATTAGCGGGGGATGGTCCGCGAAAGAGTTGTGCGAGAAGGGGTTAAAAACATTGGTGTTGGAACGTGGACGTGATGTTCAGCATATTAAAGATTACCCAACCACCAATATGATGCCCTGGGAGTTTGAGCATCGGAACGAAATGCCTTTCAAAGTAAAGGAAGAAAATCCAGTCGTCAGCAAATGTTATGCATTTCATGAGGATGCAGCCCATTTTTTTGTGAAGGATAAAGAGCACCCGTATATTCAGGAGAAGCCATTCGATTGGATCAGGGGATACCAGGTGGGGGGTAAATCGCTGTTATGGGCGAGACAGACACAACGTTGGTCTGATTTTGATTTTGAAGGCCCTGCCAGAGATGGTTTTGCTGTAGATTGGCCGATACGTTACGCCGATTTAGCACCTTGGTACAGTTACGTCGAAAAATTTGCCGGCATTGCTGGAAACCACGACGGACTTCCAGAATTGCCAGATGGTGAGTTTCTGCCGGGATACCCTTTAAATATTGTTGAAAAGTATTTTAAAGAAAGCGTTCAAAAGAGATTTCCGGAACGCAAGGTAATTTCAGCCCGCTGTGCACACCTCTCTAAGCCCAATCCCATTCACATCGAGCAAGGTCGTGTACAGTGTCAAAATCGGGTACTTTGCCAGCGCGGATGCCCTTTCGGTGGATATTTCAGTTCGAATGCCACGACAATCCCTTGGGCCGCAAAGACCGGAAATATGACCTTACGACCATTTTCTGTAGTTCACTCCATCCTGTATGATGAACAAAAAGGAAAAGCCGTGGGCGTACGTGTGATTGACACCAATACAAAAGAAGAAATTGATTTTTATGCTAAGCTAATTTTTGTCAATGCGGCGGCAATCAATACAAATTTGATCTTATTGAATTCTACATCCAACCGTTTTCCAAATGGTTTGGGCAACGATAGTGGAGTTTTAGGCAAATACGTCGCCTTTCATAATTATAGTGCGCGTATCTATGCAGAATATGAAGGACTGTTGGATTTTAAAACCGAAGGGCGGAATCCCGCGGGTGGGGGATATATTCCACGTTTCAGGAACTTGCATAAACAGGAGACCGACTTTTTAAGGGGGTATGCTGCCGGATTCGGAGCTTCGCGCGGTAAACAGTCCGATCGTTCGGGTTTAGGACTTGATCTGAAAAGTAATTTGTTAAATCCCAAATTAGGTGTGTGGCAGGTGGGATCTCACATGATGGGTGAAACCATACCAAAAGAATCGGGGATGGTTTCATTAGACAGTAGTAAAAAAGATGACTGGGGCATTCCGCTATTAAAAATTGCTGTCGATTATGATGAGAACGATGAAAAAATGAAAAATGATTACATCGCTGTCATGACGGAAATGTTTACAGATGCTGGCTTCACAAATATTCGTCCGGATACACACTGGCAGGCTCCAGGTTTGGATATTCATGAAATGGGCGGTGCACGTATGGGACACGATCCGAAGACTTCGGTATTGAACAAATGGAATCAAATGCATGCGGTGAAAAATGTATTTGTCACTGATGGTGCCAGTATGACGTCTACATCAACACAAAATCCTTCATTGACGTATATGGCATTTTCGGCACGGGCTGTCGATTATGCGATCAGCGAAATGAAAAAAGGAAATATCTAAAAGTGCGGTATTGGAGGAAGATTTTTTTTAAAAAATCTTCCTCCAATAAAAATAAAATGTTATCTTTCCAACTGGATAACATGTTACAACCAAGAAACAATAACCAAAAGAAAGACAAAAATTTATAGACAATTAAAAAACCAAAATTGGGAAACCAAAAAATTTTTACAACAAAAGCAAAAGCGATTTAGCTAATTTATTGCGAATTCTGTGAGACAATAATTCCATAGATATTTAGACCTGATGCTATTTATTTTATCGTAAATGAACGCAAAAGGAATCTAATAGGCAATTTTTCAAGCAGTAGATTGCAAAAAAACATCAATTAAGGGAAACTAAATTAAACTAGACGTTCTAAGCTTCATTTTGCTAAAACGTTTTTATAAACCAAATCACTATTAATATGAGCAAAGTTGACGTAAAATCACTTGCGCAGCTTGGGAAAAAATCAAAACTATTTTTCTCATTAGCTGTCATTGCTGGTACTTTCCAACAAGCCAATGCCGCAGTCGCAACTTCATTCAAGTACGAGGGCAAATCCGTCGTGAAAGAGATGAGCCATTTGCAGCAACAAGTTAAAGGGAAAGTATTGGATGCTACCGGAAAGCCAATTTCGGGAGTGAACATCGCCGTTAAAGGTACTTCAAAGGGTACGCAATCCGATGCCTTGGGTAATTTTACACTAGATGCTAAATCGGGGGATGTACTGGTAGTTTCTTCCGTTGGTTACAAAGCCAAAGAAGTCACTGTTTCCGGTACAACAGTTTCCGTGCAATTAGACGATGATCAAAGTCAATTGGACGAAGTTGTCGTTGTAGGGTACGGTACCATGCGTAAATCGGATGTAACGGGGTCTATTGCGATGGTTAAAGGAGCCGACCTGATTAAAGATCAAAGTTTCAGTGCTTTAGATGCCTTGAGAGGCAAAGCTTCGGGGGTAAATATCTTTTCGAATTCAAGCCAACCTGGTGCTAATGCGAATAGAGTTGTTATTCGTGGTGTAGCAACGATCAATTCTTCTTCCAACCCATTATATGTAGTTGATGGAGTCGTGATGGAAGATTTCAATTTGTTGAATCCGAATGATATTGAAAACATAGAGGTTTTAAAAGATGCTTCTTCTGCGGCAATCTACGGTGCGCGCGGAGCAAATGGTGTTATCTTGGTAACCACAAAACGTGGAAACAAAGATGGATCTCGAACGATTAGCTATCAAGGATCGGCGGGTGTTAGCTCGGCTCAGCGATACATGGATTTGCTCAATGCACAGGAATGGGTGGATGCCTTTATGATTGGGTTGGAAAATGAAAATAAGTACCAAGGAAAGTCATGGTCTTTAGATAAAAAGACGTGGTTTAATGATGCAGACTATTTTGATGCAAACGGCAATCCACTGTATGATACCGATTGGCAACGCGAGGCAACCCGTACGGCCATTTCACATAACCACCAATTAAATGTGCAACAAGGTGATGAAAAATCATCTGTTGGTGCATTTTTGAATTATACTGATCAACAGGGAATCATGAACAATACCTGGAATAAGCGGATCAATGCAAAAATGGCTTATGATGCAAAACCGACAACATGGCTCTCTACAGCAATTAATTTAACCGTCAATCACACCTGGGGGCGTTATACGCCGGAAGACGGTGGTGGACAGGAAGCGCGTCGTACCATGATCGAGATGATTCCTTGGTATCCTGTTTATGATAAAAATGGACTCTATACAAATTCTGCATCGTCTACGGTAGCCGAAAAATTAAGTTTTGAAGGAATGGCCAATCCGGTTTCCATTTTGGATTTGCAAAAACGCCTACGCTACAATACACAGATTTTTGGAAATGCGGCATTAACGTTTCATCTGGCCGATGGATTGGATTTGAAAACGCAATTGGGGATTGATCACCATAGAAAAGACTATAAAGGATACTCTTCAAAATTATTAAATAATATTTCCAGACCAAATGGCTGGGCAGAACGTTCGCATACGAATACGCTGTATTGGCAGGAAGAAACCTATCTGACCTATAATAAGCAATTTGATAAACATCGCATCAATGCGATGGCAGGTCTGTCGTGGCAAAAGAAGACCTATGACTACGATAAAATGCGGACGGAAGGATTCCCAGATGATTTCTATGAGTATAATCGAATGAACCTAGGTGTAACGCCAGCTACGCCTGAATCATTCTACAATGATTGGGCGATGAATTCGTATTTCTTGCGGGCAGCATACTCGTATGATAATCGCTACTCTGCAACAGTTACAAGTCGTTATGATGGTTCATCGAAATTTGGCAAGAACAATAAATATGCATTTTTCCCTTCATTAGGTTTGGCTTGGAATGTGTCCAACGAGGAATTTTTAAAGGATAGTCAGACCATTAGCAACTTGAAGCTGCATACAAGTTACGGTTTGACAGGGAACTCTGAAATTGATCCTTATAGATCGTTATCAATCGTAGATGCTGGTACAATTTTATTAAATAATACACGGGCGCCCTGGTCTTATGTCAGCACGATTTCAAATGAAGATTTAAAGTGGGAGAAAACTGCACAGTTTGATGTTGGGGTGGAATTGGGTTTACTTCAAAATCGTCTAAATTTTGATGTTTCTTATTACCGTCGAAAAACAACAGACCTACTGTTGGAGACACCGATACCAAGAGCGACCGGTTTCAAATCCGTCATGAAAAATATCGGCGCCGTACAAAATCAAGGTCTGGATATGATGATTACCGGTACGATTGTGACCAATGAGAATTTTGATTGGAAAGCATCGTTGAACGCCAACTACAACAAGAATAAGGTATTGAAATTGGGGGAGAACAATGCAGATATCTTAAAGAATGATTGGGTCGGTGGTGCAAATAGTGTGATCCGCGTTGGCGAAAACCTCAACAGCTTCTACGGCTATAGAAGGTTAGGTGTCTACACGAAAGCAGATGTTGATGCTGGAAACGCTACGGTGAAGCAAATTGGCCGTGCAAAACGCACAACCGAGAAAGAAATTATCGGTAAAGGTCTACCAGATTGGACCGGTAGCTTAATCAACAACTTGCGTTATAAAAACTTCGACTTTACGTTAGATCTACAATTTGTGAAGGGAGTGGATGTCATGCAACAATTCTTCCATTCAACGTATGATCGTTTTGGTATTACCAATGGTCTAAAAGAAATCCTGACGGATGCGTATAACGGTTCAAATCCGGATACCAAACAACAGGCGATCTACCTGACCAATGGAGGGCATGCTGGTCAGGACACCAATGTGGACGATGCTTGGGTTGCGGATGGTTCTTATGTGCGTGTAAATTTGATACAATTTGGCTATACGTTTAATTCGGACGTACTAAAGCGCATAGGATTATCCAGATTACGTGTTTATGCGAATGCAAATAATCCATTCTTATTCACATCAAAAGATTTTAAAGGTTACGACCCGGAAAGTACTTCTCAGTATGATCCAGAAATGACTTCTCAATTTACTGCACAAGGGAATGGAAAATTTGGACAAAACATGACCTTTTTCTCCTATCCTAGAGCGAAAACATTCTCTTTGGGTGTTAATGTTACATTTTAATGCATAGAATTTAAAAAGATGAAGAATAAATTATTTCTGTTGTTATTGGCCGGACTGGCTCTCACAACATCCTGTAATAAATTTTTGGACGAAAATCCTAGCTCTAACCTGTCATTAATTAGTTATTATGAAAATGAAGGACAGGCCGAAGCAACTGTAAATGCACTTTACCGTCGGGGTTCACCATTACGTTATTCTACAACAGGTTCCTATCTAGGTTCTACGGCTTCCATTAATACCATTTTAACCGGGTATTTTACGAATAGTTATGAAGGGCAAGAGCGTGTCACCTTGTTTGCGCGTGAGTTGACGCGACAACAAAATACGAGCGTAATATCTCCTACAATGAATACGATTTGGGATGGAGCTTACGAAGCCATTAATATCGCTAATGCAGGTGTAAAGTACATCCCGCAGATAAACATGGTCAATGAGACCAAGAAAAATACCTTATTGGCTGAAGCCAAATTTTTTAGAGCCTACAACTACTTTTATCTTGTCAAAACATTTGGAGCAGTGCCCTTGTATACACTCCCGAATGAGACATTGAACGATCCACTTTATCTAGAACGTACCGAGGCGACGAAAATCTATGAATTGATAGAGACAGACCTGAAAAGTGCTGTAGAGGTACTGCCAGCCAAGACGTTCGTAGACAATGGTCATCGTATTACAAAATACGTGGCGGCAATGCTGTTGGCAGATGTTTATTTGCAGCAAAGTAAATTTGCCGATGCGGCTACTATGGCTAAGATTGTGGTTAACTCGCCGCACAAGATGACACAAAATACGGACTTTGCAGAAAATAGTGCCTACAACTTGTTGCGTCGTACGGATAATCTGGATGAGGTTATCTATGCGCAAGAATTTGATGATATTATTGCCAATAGTGGGGCGCGAACAGCCACTGCTTTTAGCTCGTCCGCAGTTTCGGTATTTACTACTTATTCGATATTTGAGCGTGTTTTTGGTCCTACGAAACAGTTTTTGAATGTTTACGATAAAGATGATTTACGGATCAAACCTAACCAGTTCTATCACTGGTCTTATACCAATCCGATTAATGGTAAAAAATGGACTTCAGAAGATGCTGGTATATGGTATTATGTCGATGAGCAAGCTCTGTTAACGACGGGAAGAGGGACAAAGGACTGGAATTTTTACCGTTATCCAGAAGCTTTGTTAACTGCGGCCGAAAGTATCGCTAAAACAACTGGAGTCAGTGCTGAAGCTGCCGGATATTTAGCACAGGTCAAAGCACGTGCGAACACAGCTGGAAAATCCGTTGCTGCTTTCACGGCAGAACTACAAGGATTGTCAGCAGAAAATTTTGTCAAAGAATGCTGGAAAGAACGTCTACGCGAATTACCGCTGGAATACAAAATGTGGGATGATATTGTACGTACAAAGATGTTCCCTGTAATCTCCACAACAGAAGCCGGAAAAGTAGATTTTGTTCCGCTAATCGGTGCGAAAAACGCATCTGGTGCGACATTTAAAGAATCCGATCTCTTATGGCCTATTTCACCTGATGAGATTCAACGCAACAATAAATTGACTCAGAATCCAGGGTATCAATAGATCTTTCAATAGTGGTCATGGCTATCAAAATGGATAGCCATGACTATCTAAACTGATTTATAGGTGAAAATCCCGAATCAGCAAAGTTATTTTAGAACCAGCGCTTTGTCTAATGCTCCTTCACGCAAAAAAATCAGTGACTGTTCAGTGTTGGTCGGGTATCGGAGCCACATAAAAAAAGCCGTTAAGAATTGATCTTAACGGCTTTTTTACGTTATCGCCAATATTATATATCTACGACCACATCCATTTTAAAGTCATCATCTTTTAGATGAACAATCTCAGTTGCTTTTTCGTAGTTAGTTGATTTCTTGGAGAAGAAATCATGTTGTGTTGTCTCGGTATTCAATCCATTCAATACGATTGGATTGACCTGTTTTACTTCGAAGATCGGATCAAATCCAAGATTCATTAACGCTTTGTTGGCATTATAACGAACATATTCTTTCACCTCGGCAGTTAAGCCCACTTCGGTATAGATCTCTTCGGTATATTTCAATTCATTCTCATACAAATTGTAAAGAAGTGCCAAGAAACGTGCTTTGACCTGATCTTGATTTTTTAATTTTTTGAATTGATCTTGGGCGATCAATCCTACGAATACGCCATGTATCGATTCATCAGCGATGATTTTTTTAATGATATCAGCTGATGCGACCATCTCGCCTTGTCCACATAACCATAACGGTAGGAAGAACCCGGAATAGAACAGGAAGGACTCCAATAATACCGAAGAAGCCATCGCCATATAGATTTCTTCTTCTGAAGCATCTTCTTTATCGATCGCACGATAATAACCATCGATTGTTTGCGCTTTGTATTGTAAGTATTTATTTTGCTGAACCCATTCGAAAATATCGTTGATTTCAGCGGTTGTAGAAACTGTCGTGAAAATAGTGGAATACGATTTTGCATGGATAGCTTCCATCATACACATATAGGACAATACTGCTTTATTCTGTAATGTGTCGATATGATCGATGATCTTAGGCATACCCGTATGACTCTGAAGGGTATCCAATAAGGTTAAGCCACCCAATGCTTTTTTATACGCATCTTTCATTTCTGGACTGATACGTTTCCAACTATCAATATCTTTCGATGGAATGTATTCTGTGTCGATCCAGAATTGACGGATATTTTGTTCCCAGAACATTAATACATAATCGTTCTCGGGGGTATTCCAGTTGACGGCTTTATATGTTTTACTCATTTTTAGTTTAAAGTATTAGGCATTTAGTTTACCAAATCGCAAAATTAAGCTGAACAAGAGACACATTCGTCAATCGTTGATTTTCTTGTCCGTGTATAGTAAAGGGATTTTAACCCTAGTTTATGTGCATAGATATAATATCTCGATAAATCTCTCGTCGAATCTTTTGAGTTGGTATGCAAAATAGTGGATACACCCTGATCGATATGACGTTGAATGACTGAAATCAGCTTCAATACTTTGAATTGATCCATATCATATGCCGATTTGAAATAGAAATAATTATCATTTGTCAAATATGGCATTGGATAGTAAGTTGTGCTGTCGCCATATTCACGTACTTCAATGATATCTACAATAGGCATAACCGATGCAGTAGCATTCATGATATAGGAAGTCGACTGATTTGGAGCAATAGCCAAGCGATAAGCATGATAGATGCCATGTTCTTTGATTTGTGCTTTTAACGCCAACCAATCTTCTACCGTTGGAATATGTATACCTTCGAATAACTCCGTTACCTTCGCTGTCTTTGGCATGTAATCGCGGTTGACATAGTTGTTGAAATAGGTGCCATCAGCATAGGCTGATTTTTCAAATCCAACAAATGTTTTACCACGTTCTTTGGCAATTTCCATGGACGCTTCCAATGAATAATAGTTCATCATCATAAAGAACGTATTGGCAAAATCCAATGCTTCGTTCGATTCGTACATGATGAAGCTTTTTGCAAGATAACCGTGTAAGTTCATCGCACCTAGCCCTACGGAATGCAACTCGCGATTTGCTTTTGCAATCGAAGGGACCATATCAATATTGGTTACGTCTGTAACGACAGTTAAAGCACGCATAGCCGTTTTTACGGTTTCTTTGATACGTTTGTTGTCCATTACAGTTGCAATATTCAATGAACCAAGATTACAGGAGATCCCATAACGGATCGTGTCTTGTTTGCCATAGATCTCAATGTCGGATACTTGAGATACCTGCATGATCTCCGTACATAGGTTAGAGAATTTTACCTGACCGATTTCATTCAACGCATGGACACGGTTGGTATTCTCTTTAAAAAATATATACGGGTAACCGGATTCTTTTTGTGTCTGTGCAATCTTAACCAAGAGGTGACGGGCATTGATCTTTTTCTTTTTTACGTTTGGATTCGTGATCAATTCGTCGTACATTTTGTCCATATCCATCTCGTCCAAGAATTGTCCATACTCTTGCATGACGGTATGTGGGTAGATCAAATAGCAAGGCTCATCTTTTTCTGCCAATTCCATGAATTTATCAGGCACGATAATACCGATAGACAAGGATTTGATACGTACTTTTTCATCGACATTGATCTTTTTACAATCCAAAAACTCTTCAATATCGGAGTGAAAAATATTGAGATATACGGCACCTGCACCCGGACGCTGTCCCAATTGATTGGCATAGGAGAATGTATCTTCCATGATTTTCATAATAGGAAGTACACCGCCCGCACGACCTTCAACACCTTTAATTGCCTCGCCACGAGCACGGATTTTCGAAATATTGAAGGATACGCCACCACCGATAGAAGATAACTTCATAGCAGAATCAACAGCGTAACCAATACCATTTAAGTTGTCACCGATTTCATCAAGGAAACAAGATACCAATTCTCCCGAGCGTTTCTTTCCTGCATTTAAGAATGTAGGTGTCGCTGGTTGGTATTCTTGATTGATCATGATTTCGGCGTATTCAATTGCTTTTTTTACACCTTCTTCTCTTGCCAAGAATAGGGAAACAGCAACAACGCGGTCTTCATAGCGCTCTAGGAATTTCTCACCAGAATCGTCACGCAAAGCGTAGCTCTGGAAGAATTTGAAGGCCGCCATAAAAGATTCAAAACGGAATTTTTTAGCGTATACATAGTTGAATACTTCTTCCATCTCTTCAAATGTAAACCATTGGTAAAAGTCAATATAATAGTTATTCTCTACCAAATAGTCTATTTTTTCTTTCAATGTATAAAAGAACACCGTGTTCTTATTTACATATTCTAAGAAATAGGCACGAACTGCTTCCTTATCTTTATGTAAGCTGAATTCGTCATCATGCTTAATCATGATTTCATTATTAAGCAATATCCAGTTTTTTGCTACTTCGTTTGCTACCATCGCAAAAGTTCTTTAAGATGTCAATAAATTGATTAATGTCTTCCATTGTTCCGGACAGTTCAAATTTGAATGCCAGTGGAATGTCGAAATCTTGTGAAATGCGATCAGCTGCTAAGCCATAATTCGGACCCCAATTGCGATTACCGCTGGAAGTAACAGAATAGATGTTTTTAGCTTCGCGTTTCATGAATTCTACTGTATTTTCGGGTACCTGCCCAAAATTTGTGGTGAAAGTGACCAAATGGCCAGGTTCTTTTACCCTCAAATCGGGGGTTATTTTATGGATTTGCCAGCCTGTTATTTGAGCGACCTTATCCATAAAACGCTGTACGTTGCCCGTTTTGGAATCATAATAAATGTGTATCATGTTGTTGTTTGGTTTAAATGATACGCTGAATTTATTAAAGTGCAATGGCAGCCAATTCTTCTGGTTTAAAGCCAATGATACGGTGTTGAATCTCTTCATTTTCCAACACAATTACAGTAGGAACTGTGCGGATTTTGAATCTTGCGGCCAAGTCTGGTTCATCAAAAGGATTAACCGTTTCATATTGGATACCTTTTTGATCCAAATAAGCCGATACTTGTGCACAAGGGGCACAATCGTTTTTCTCAAATTTGATAATTCTTGCCATGTTACTTGTTTATTTTTTTTATTCCAATCTTTATAGAAAAACTCGGAACGAAGTTAATTGTATCAATTTTAATAGGGGAGCCCGATCCTAAGGTTAGGCCGGGCATTGAAAACAGACAATTACCAAATAGAACGGTCTGTTTCCGATACGTAAAAAACTTCATTGAGTTGCTAATTCTTTTATTAGCTTAACAAATATCCTACATTTTCCTGCTATGCGGTAGGTTGACTTTTCCACATTTTGGGTAAAAGTTTAACAGAGCATGCGTTTGTAGAAGATTGTTGTGGTTAAGTTATTGATTTTGTTAGCGTTAAGAATGTGGATAACTTTAAATTGGTAATTTTTACCGCTATTTTACAAATGTTTTAAGTTTAATTTGAGTGTCATAAAAAAGCTACAAATCTTGCTTCTTAATGAAAGTTTTATTATTTTATTTTGCCTTAATTTGAAAAATAAATTTATGAAGAAACTATTCTATGGTCTCTTGCTGTTAACTTCACTACAAACGCAAGCGCAGGAAAACATTACCTTTCAAAAACCTTCTACTGAAATTCTGGCGTTAGCGGATTATGTACGCCCTCCTCAGCTGAAAATTTCAGGCGATAAAAATTGGATGCTTTTTACATTCCGCCCGACTTATAAAAGTCTAGCTGAATTGGGGCAGGAAGAAATGAAACTGGCGGGATTAAGGATTAATCCGAAAACATATATGGAGAGCTCAACGCTCTTTTACGATAAGATAGCCTTAAAAAAAATCGATCAAAATGTTGAATATACTGACTTTTCCGGGATGCCAGAAAAGGCTGCACTATCCAATTTTATGTTTTCTCCGGACAATAAATGCTTGGCATTCAGCAATAGCAATGATAGTGGTACAGCTTTATTTGTCGTTGATCTCGCTACGCGGAACGTCAAACAGTTAACCAATTACAATTTGAATGGAACAATGACGGCACCTTTTCAATGGTTGAAAAATTCGTCAGGTTTAATGATCACCAGTCTGCCGCAGGATAGGCCTGCACTATTGGATCCTTCCAAAGATTTGCCGAAAGGGCCGGTTGTTTCCACAAGCGATGGAAAGGTTTCTCAGTTGAGAACGTATCAGGACTTGCTGAAGAACCCGTTGGACGAGGCAAACTTTGAAACATTGGCGCAGTCGAATCTGCAAATTGTGGATCTTAACGGCAAAATTTCCTCTTTTAAAGACAGAGCCATTTATACAGGGATCAGCTTTTCCCCGAATGGCGAATATGTGATGGTATCAACGATCGCGAAGCCCTATTCGTATGTGGTTCCGCTTTCGTATTTTCCACAGAAGGTACATATCTATGATCGGTCAGGTAAGGAAATCGCACTTGTAAATGAGGTGCCTTTAACGGAAGTTATGGCAAAGGGCTTTTCATCTACACGCGCTGGAAAACGGGCCTGGCATTGGCGGAGCGACCAACCTGCTACGTTAGCTTATATTGAAGCCCTTGACGGCGGGGATGCGAATAATAAAACGGAGTTTCGGGATGCCTTATATACCTTGCCATACCCTTTTAAAGGGGCGGGAAAGCTTATTTTTAAAACCAAAGACCGTTATGCAGGTGTAGTATGGGGCAATGAGAAGTATGCTTTGGTTCATTCGCAATGGTATGATACTAGAAATAAAAAAACTTTTGTGGTTAATCCTTCCACGGGAGAATCCAAACTGTTGCACGATCGGAACAGTCAAGACGTGTATAATGATCCTGGCGACGTGTATACGGAAAGAAATAGCTTAGGCACTTACGCTATGTATATAGATAAGGATAAGGTCTTATTTGTGGGCAAGGGGTTTACTAAAGATGGCGAGTTTCCCTTTGTGGATGAACTCAATTTACACTCTTTAAAGAAAAAGCGAATTTACACTGCAGCAGCATCCGCACTACAAGAACGTATCAGCCAAATAGTAAATCCCAAAACAGGTGACTTATTAATTTCGCTTCAATCAGCATCGATCTACCCCAATTATTCCATGAAAAATATGAAATCAGGGAAACAGACGACACTAACAGCTCTTGAAAACCCGTTCAAATCCTTGGAAAAAGTTCATAAAGAGATTTTGAATTACAAACGTAACGATGGGGTAGAGCTTTCGGGAACGCTTTATCTGCCTGCCGGTTATGATTTTAATAAAAAGGAAAAATTGCCATTGCTCATGTGGGCTTACCCAAGGGAATACAAGGATAAGCATACCGCTGGACAGAGCACGGCCAACCCTAAGGAGTTTACATTCCCAAGTTATGGTTCTTTTATCTATTGGGTATCCAAAGGGTATGCTGTATTGGATAATGCTGCCTTTCCAATTGTTGGAGAAGGGACAAAAGAACCGAATGATACTTTTATTGAGCAACTTGTGGCCAATGCTGAGGCAGCAATCGATGCGGTAGACCGGCTGGGCTATATCGATCGAAAAAAAGTTGCGGTAGGCGGGCATTCCTATGGTGCATTTATGACAGCGCATTTGTTGTCCAATTCTAAATTGTTTGCAGTGGGAATAGCACGTTCTGGAGCATATAATCGAACCTTAACGCCATTCGGTTTTCAAAGTGAGCAGCGAAACTTCTGGGATGATCCCGCATTGTATATGACCATGTCTCCTTTTGTAAGTGCCGATCGGATGAAAACGCCACTGTTATTGATTCACGGTGGAGCAGATAATAATCCCGGGACGTTTACTTTGCAGACAGAGCGCTATTTCCAGGCGCTGAAAAATTTGGGAGCTCCTGTGCGCATGGTGATTTTGCCGCGTGAAGCGCATGGATATGTTGCCAAAGAAAATATCTTCCATCTATTGTGGGAGCAGGATCAATTTTTGCAAAAATACTTAAAAAATTAACTGTCTGGCCGAAACTATTGTGATCCGGACAAGACGCTATTTTAAGAAAAAAGGGACTACTGTCAGTCCCTTTTTCTGTGCAATAAATTTTGCTTGACTATCGAGCATCGTACCTATTTGCTCGCTTTGACCGTAAAGGGTACGACATATGCTCCCCACTCCAAGGAGACTGTTCCCTGTGGACTTGCATTAATCTTAAATTGTTCCTGTGAGGTACTTGCTGTTGCATTACTGACGGAAATGCTTAAGGCGTCTTCTTTGGAATCATATTTCGTTCCCCACTGATTCCAAACTTTATTGAACATGAGCGTTGTTTCATGTTCGCCCGGGATACTGTAAAGACTATATTTTCCAGCGGCCAATTTCTTGCCTTCAACCAATACATCTTTATCGAATTCGATCGTGGTGGCTTCATTTGCTCCGGTTCGCCATACTTTACCGATAGGGGCAACATCAACACCCAATTGACGGCCTTTCAATGATGGACGGCTGTAATTGATGTCGATTGTGATACCATCGACCGTAGTCACCTTGGTGTTGTCAGGAGGACTTGGTCGTTTACTTTTGTCTGTCTGCGCAAAGGTAAGCTGACCTATTAAGGTCAGAATTGCTAAAATCACTACTCTCATATGTGCTTATTTTTTTGATTAAACAATTAAATATAAGATTTTTATGTGATGAAAATTTTCCGTTTTATTAGAACTTTACGAAATCATGACCGGTCGGTCTTAGGCGCTATGAGTTGTATCCTGGAAATAGATAAAAATAAAAAGCCAGCGTTTTAAGCGCTGGCTTTTTATTTTTATACCAAATACTCGAATAATGTTTGGTCTTTGTTGATCTCAATGACATCAAACTTATATTCTTTCATGCGTTCAATCAATGTTGTATAATCTTCGGGTTTGTTGAGCTCGATGCCGACTAGCGCGGGCCCCCTTTCTCGCTCAGTCTTTTTGATAAACTCAAATCGTGTAATATCATCTTTAGGTCCCAATACTTCGGATACGAAAAGTTTCAATGCGCCAGGCCTTTGCGGGAAACGAACGATGAAATAATGTTTGTAACCTTCGTAAAGTAAAGACAGTTCTTTGATTTCACTCATACGGTCAATATCATTATTTCCACCGGATATGATACAGACGACTTTCTTTCCTTTAATTTCATCTTTGTGGAACTCGAGCGCTGCTACGGAAAGTGCTCCTGCAGGTTCGACGACAATTGCATCCTTATTATATAGTTCTAAGATACAGGTACAGATTTTTCCTTCAGGAATAGAACGCGTATCATCCAGCAGTTGTTTGGCGATTTCGAATGTTGTGGCACCGATTTTTTTAACAGCGGCCCCATCAACGAATTTGTTAATATGTTCAAGTTCAATCGGTGCGCCATGTGTCAGGGCAGCTTGCATGGAAGGGGCACCTTCGGGTTCTACACCATAACATTTGATTGCTTTGTTTTTATTTTTAAGGTAATAGCTAGCGCCTGCAGCCAGACCGCCACCACCAATAGGAATAAACATAGCGTCCATATCGGGTAGATCCTGCAAGGCTTCAACAGCAACGGTGCCCTGACCTTCTACAATTTTGAGGTCATCAAAAGGAGGGATAAAAGTCATGCCGTACTCTGCTGTATAAGCTAGCGCAGCCTTTTGGCAGTCGTCAAAGGTGTCGCCGGTTAAGATGATTTCTACATTGCCATTACCCCACATTTCGGTTTGCGAAATTTTCTGGCGTGGTGTCGGACCGGGCATAAATATCACCCCTTTGATATCGAGTTTATTACAGGAGAAAGCGACGCCTTGTGCATGATTACCTGCGCTTGCGCATACAACACCAAGCTGCCGCTCTTCTTCTGTAAGTGAAATAATCTTATTATAGGCTCCTCGTAGCTTGTACGAACGTACGACCTGTAGGTCTTCTCGTTTGAGGTAAACTTCGGCGCCATATTTTTCGGATAAATGCCTGTTATACTGTAAGGGGGTGCGATTGACCACAGACTTGATGCGTTCAAGCGTGGCCTCGGAGTCGATATTTAAGGTTGAAAGATTCATTGTTAGAGGATTGCCCAGTTAAGGTAGGTAAGAAAATGCAGATACCCGCTATTATACTAAAGATTCTACCGCTACTGTGTGTTTTAATATAGTTGATTTTTTTTGAAGAAAAAAGGCTGCATGAGCAGCCTTCCTTTTCTAGATTTTTTCTTGGACGAGGCTTTTCAGGTCATCATCACAAATATTTTTCTTTTCGTCGGCCAGAACCAAAAAGCGTTGATAGCAATCTGCTAGATCGTCTTTTTCAAGGTGAAATCCTAAGCGCTCTAAATGGTGTTTAAGTGCATGTCTTCCAGAACGGGCCGTTAAAATGATATCAGCTTCCAACAAACCAACATCTTCTGGTCTGATAATCTCATAGTTTTCGCGATGCTTTAAGAATCCATCCTGGTGGATGCCTGAGCTATGTGCAAAGGCATTGCGACCTACAATAGCTTTATTTGGCTGCACAGGCATGTTCATCATTTCACTTACCTTGCGGGATAAGTAGGTAAACATGCGGCTATCAATATTCGATGTTAAACTTCCAAATGCTTGCTTGTGTACCTTAAGGATCATGGCCACTTCTTCCAGCGACGTGTTACCAGCACGCTCACCGATACCGTTTATTGTACATTCTACCTGACGGGCACCATTTTGTATCGCAGCGACGGAATTTGCCGTTGCAAGTCCCAAGTCATTATGGCAATGAGCGGAAATGATCGCTTGATCAATATTGCGTACATGTTCTTTCAGATACTTGATTTTTGATCCATATTGGTCCGGTAAACAATAACCGTTTGTATCAGGAATATTAACGACAGTAGCTCCGGCAGCAATGACCGATTCCACCATTTTAGCTAGAAATTCTAAGTCTGCGCGACCAGCATCTTCTGCATAAAACTCGACATCCTCAACATAGGATTTAGCATGTTTTACAGCGGAAACAGCTCGTTCTAAAATTTCTTCTCGTGTGCTATTGAATTTATATTTGATATGCATGTCCGAAGAGCCTATACCCGTATGGATGCGCGGGCGTTTGGCGTATTTTAATGCTTCGGCAGCGACATCAATATCGTTTTTATTGGCACGGGTCAATGCACATATAATGACATCGTTCACGGCTTTAGACAATTCTACCACCGATTGAAAATCACCAGGGCTAGACACTGGGAAACCAGCTTCGATAATATCAACGCCAAGTTTTTCTAAGTCCTTTGCGATCTCAATTTTCTCTCGAGTAGTTAATTGGCATCCGGGTACCTGTTCGCCATCACGCAATGTGGTGTCGAAGATGTAAAGATGATTAGGATCGTGTAACATAATTTCTTAATTCAAAAGATTTATAAACTAAATATGTAAGAAGCAATGCATTTAAAGTGCCCGAGCAAAGGCTTGCGGCATCTGATTCCCAATACTCACTACTTCATTACTCATATCTCAATACTATTTAATAAACTCCAATACTTTTTGCCCCATTTCTTGGGTGCCTAAAATTTTTGAAGCTTCTGTGCTACTGTTTGCAATGTCACCGGTTCTCCAACCAGCTTTTAATGTTTCAGCTACAGCATGGGTAACCGTTTTAGCTTCTTCCTGTAGGCCAAAGCTAATATCAAGCATCAAGGCTGCAGATAATATTGACGCAAGTGGATTTGCTTTATTTTGACCAGCGATATCGTGCGCAGAGCCATGTATAGGTTCGAAGAAGCCTGTACCATCGCCTACGGAAGCGGAAGCCAACATACCCATGGATCCTGCAATTTGAGAAGCCTCGTCTGTTAGGATATCACCAAAAAGATTGGCGGTTAAAACAACATCAAACTTCTTTGGATTTTTAACCAATTGCATGGCGGCATTATCAATGAACATGTGCTCTGTTTCAACATCTGGATATTCTTTTGCGATTTCTTGTACAACTTCTCTCCAAAGACGTGAAGTTTCCAAAACATTAGCTTTATCAACAGAGCATAATCTTTTATTACGTGTGCGCGCTGCCTCGTAAGCTTTACGTGCGATACGCTCAACTTCGTAACGGTGGTAATTCATCAAATCTGACGCAAAGGTGTTGTCCTCATTGCGATTTTTCTCGCCAAAATATACATCGCCTGTTAATTCACGAAAGAAAAGGATATCTGTCCCTTGAAGAATTTCTGGCTTTAAGCTTGAAGCATCCAACAATTCATCAAATAATAATATCGGGCGAAGATTAGCATAAAGACCCAGCTCTTTACGTATCTTTAGTAAACCCTGTTCAGGTCTAACTTTAGCAGATGGGTCATTATCATACTTGATATGGCCAATGGCACCGAAAAGGATCGCATCAGAAGCTTTTGCTTTCGCTAATGTCTCGTCAGGTAGCGGATTGCCAGTAGCTTCAATCGCCGTATGGCCCATGATGGCTTCATCGAAGCTAAATTCATGACCATAATTTTCACCGATTTTTTCTAGAACTTTTTTACCCCAAGTGGTTACTTCTTGGCCGATGCCATCTCCAGGTATGATTAAAATATTTTTTTTCATTGTTTTATAACTATTGAGCTGTTAGTCTCTAAATGCTAACCGCTAACATCTATTTTCTATTCTAACTGGTCGTTTTCCACATTTCTTATGTGGAAAAAGCCTCTTTTTTGTGGATAACTCTAGTTATCGCTTTCACTTCTCCCTTTTCCAACACCATTTTCTTATCAATGCAAGTTGGTAGCTGAGCGTGGAAATGCCCTACATAGATGAGGGTTTGGCCGCTTTTACTCAGATCATCGATGACGTCGTTGAAATACTGTGTCTGCTCTTTGTCCAGCCCCTGACATGGTTCGTCCAAAATCAACAATTCAGGATGTTTCACGATCGTGCGGGCCAGTAGAACCAAACGTTGTTGGCCTAGGGGTAATGATCCCAATGTTTTATGTTTAACCTCTTTGAGGTCAAAAAAATGAAGAATTTGCTCCAGCTTCTGCTGTTGTTCAAATCCTAATCGTTGATAGAGGCTCATGGAATTAAAGAATCCCGAAGCGATGGTCTGTCCAACGTTGGCATTCATATCGTAGTACCAATGTAATTCTGGCGATATGATCCCCAAATGTTCTTTGATGTCCCAGATACTTTCTCCAGATCCTCTTTTTTTACCGAAAAGATAGATGTCATTGGCATAGGCCTGGGGATGATCTCCATTGATTAAACTAAGCAAAGTTGATTTTCCAGAGCCATTATGACCTTGCAGTAGCCACTTTTCACCAGCTTTTACCTCCCAGTCTATGTTTTTTAGAACTTGTTTTTCTCCATAAGAGATATTAATCTTGTTCATCTTTACCATGATCTGAGAAGAAACTTCTGGCGCTCGTTGCAGAAAATAAGGCAGTGCCTTTCTCGTTCGGCGTAACCCTCTGGATAGCTCTTCGCTACGTTGGCGAATAACGATCTTGCCCTCCTGAATTTCTGCGAAGCGATCGATGCAGCTGGGGTATTCCTCATCATTACTAATAAGCAACAACGACACACCTTTATTTGCCAACTGATCAAAAATGTGATTGAGGTCTTGCCGAGACTGTACGTCTAAACCTGTATAAGGTTGATCAATGATAAGGACCTCAGGCTGGAGCCATAGCGCTTTGATCAATTGTAGTCTTTTATGCTCCCCACTGGAGAGTTCGATCAACTGTTGATCTTTGAAATTTTCAAAACCAAAAATTGTCAGATAGTTGCGTACGTCGTCAAAAGAGAGTTGCTCCTCCTGTGCAAAATGTTTCAACTCTGCAAAAACAGTTAACGTATCGTTTTTCGCGAATTTGTTGTAGCGCTGTTGATAATAAAAGTTGCGGTCGCCTTCCAGATTGGTAAACTGAAACCAATTGGAAACATAGTGAATTTTTGAAGAAAGGGTATTGTTGGAGCCGAGGTTGAATTCGATTTTTCCTTCATATTTTATTTGACCGGCAATTGCTTTTGCAAGCGTCGTTTTTCCGGTACCACTCGGTCCTCCTAAGATCCATTGTTCACCCTTAAAAATTTGCCAATTTAAATCTTGCAATACGATATCTCTACCGTACTGAACAGTTAAATTGGCAATATGGACGACAGGATCTACCATTGTCTGTTTACTTCAAATGCTTTGATTAAATCTTTTTGGTTAAGGATAAAATCGATATCATCATATCCATTAATCAAGCATGATTTTTTGTATGGATTGATTTCAAATTCAAACTGATCGCCTGTTTCTTTCAACATAACTGTTTGTTTTTCCAGGTCGACGATAATTTCTGTATTAGGATTTTGATGCACTAATTCGAATATTTTCCCTAAAAACTCTTCTGGAACTTGAATGGGCAAAACCCCATTATTCAGCGCATTTCCTTTGAAGATATCTGCAAAGAATGAACTGATAACAACGTCAAAACCATAGTCTTGAATAGCCCAGGCAGCGTGTTCGCGACTAGAGCCACAGCCAAAGTTTTTCCCCGCAACCAATATTTTTCCCGAATAGGTCGGGTTGTTCAATACGAAATCCGTTTTGGGCTGATTGTCTGATTCATAGCGCCAATCACGGAATAAATTATCTCCAAATCCTTCGCGCGTTGTCGCTTTTAGAAAACGCGCTGGAATGATCTGATCGGTATCAATATTTTCAATAGGTAGTGGAACTACCCGTGAAGTTAAAGTTTCAAATTTTTTCATTTTTTCAAAGTCAAAATAAAAAACGGAGCTGAGTCTATTAGCCCTCCGTTTTTTATCTGTTTTATTTTTTGTCGAACGCTAATTGTTCAAAACCTTTTCTCTTTGCTTTTCATACTCCTCTTTGGTAATGAGCTTGTCATCGTACATCTTTTTTAGCTCTTGTAATTTAGCTGACAATGATGTGTCTGTTGACTCTTTTTTTGCTCCGCTACCTAGAGGTATCAATTCATACGTATGTTGCTCTTTATATTTCATGGTCCATAGAAATGGAACGAGTACAAATATCCCCCCGATGATAGCACCGACGTCAGCTTTTTCATTTCTAGAAAAACTGGTAATAAAAGGCTCATAACCTTCTTTTTCTATTTTCAAGTCAGTTGTGCTGCCAACGATTTTGGTGTCTTTATAAGAATACGGTGTTGTACCCGCATACTCTCCTTGAATATAAACTTTTGCCCCAACTGGATTTGATTGAATCAATGTTTTGCTCGCACAACTGGTAAAAAGTGTAGCCCCCGCTAAGATGATAGATGTGATTTTAGTAGTACTTTTCATTTTTGGATTAATATATTTTACGCTTTATTTTTTTTAGATCAACTCTCTCACATCTGTTACTTTACCTGTTACAGCCGCAGCGGCTGCTGTTAAAGGAGATACCAGCATGGTACGTGCATTAGGCCCTTGACGTCCTTCGAAGTTTCTATTTGAAGTCGAAACGCAATATTTGCCAGCAGGGATTTTATCTTCGTTCATCCCTAGACATGCCGAGCATCCTGGTTCGCGTAGCTGGAATCCCGCTGCCTCAAATATTCTATCCAAGCCTTCTTCTTTGGCTTGTTTTTCTACTTGTTTTGAGCCTGGTACAATCCATACTTCAACGTCCTGTGCTTTCTGCTTACCCTGTACGAATGAAGCAACTTCACGTAAGTCTTCGATACGGGAATTGGTACAACTTCCGATGAAGACGTAATCAACACGGTTGCCTAATACTGTTGAATCGTCTTTAAAGCCCATGTAGTCTAATGCTTTTTGATACGATGGTCTTTCTGATTCTGGCTGAGCAGTAGTTGCTGGAATATGTTCTGCAATTCCCATTCCCATCCCGGGGTTGGTACCGTAGGTAATCATGGGAGCGATGTCTTCCGCATCAAAAGTCAATACTTTATCGAAGATGGCATCTTCGTCGGAATATAATGTTTTCCAGTAGGCTAGCGCTTTATCCCATTCTTCTCCTTTCGGCGCAAATTCACGACCTTCCACATAATCAAATGTAATCTGATCAGGTGCAATTAACCCTCCGCGAGCCCCCATTTCAATGCTCATGTTACAGATGGTCATACGTGCCTCCATACTTAACGAACGGATCGCTGAACCAGCATATTCGATAAAGTAACCCGTACCGCCGGCAGCTGAAATTTTGGAGATGATATACAAGATGATATCTTTGGCTCCAACGCCTTTTTGAAGGGTACCATTAACTTCAATTTTCATTGTTTTGGGCTTCGACTGCAATAGACATTGGGTAGCGAAGACTTGTTCTACTTGAGAGGTTCCTATACCAAAAGCAATAGCTCCAAAAGCACCGTGAGTGGAGGTATGGCTATCGCCACACACCATTGTTTTACCCGGTAAGGTAATACCCAGCTCTGGACCGATAACGTGTACGATACCTTGGTAGGGATGTCCCAAACCGTATAATTCAATACCAAATTCAGCACAATTTTTGGTGAGCATATCAACCTGATAACGCGATAGTTCTTCTTTGATTGGTAAATGCTGATTAAGTGTCGGTACATTATGGTCGGCAGTAGCTACCGTTTGTTTTGGGCGAAAAACTGGGATTCCTCTTTTACGTAGGCCATCAAAAGCTTGAGGTGAAGTAACTTCATGAATTAAATGGGTATCGATATAAATAATATCTGGGAACCCTTCTTCACGCTTAACCACGTGAGCATCCCAAATCTTTTCTACTAAAGTTTTTGACATTTTTTATTCTCTCTTATGTTATTTTTATATTAGCCAAGGTGATATTGTAAATGTCTCAATATCACCTTGGTTTCAATATACTAAATTACGAAATTTTCATGATTTTGAAGCATGTATAATTCTGTATAAACTTTAAACAGTTTTGATCGCTTTCATTGCGGTCATTGCTTTACGCAATTTGCGTCCAACAATTTCCACGGGGTGGTCGCGTAAAATTTCATTGATAACAACCAATTGAGCATTGTCAACTGAACCATCTCGGCCTTCGTTAAAGTTTTTACCGACTAAATCAGTATCTACAGTTTTCATAAAGTCTGCCAACAACGGTTTACAAGCCTGATCGAATAGGTAACAACCGTATTCAGCTGTATCAGAGATGACGCGGTTCATTTCGAACAATTTCTTACGGGCGATTGTATTGGCGATTAATGGTGTTTCGTGCAATGATTCATAGTATGCTGATTCAGGTTTTATACCCGCTTCAACCATCGTTTCGAACGCCAATTCAACACCGGCACGGATGAAAGCAACCATCAATGTGTAGTTGTCGAAATACTCCTGTTCGTTGATCTTAACATCACCAGCAGGTGTTTTTTCGAATGCCGTTTCACCTGTTTCAGCGCGCCATTTCAATAAGTTTGCATCACCATTAGCCCAATCTTCCATCATTGTCTTGCTAAAGTGTCCTGACATGATATCGTCTTGATGTTTTTGAAACAATGGACGCATAATATCTTTCAATTCCTCAGAGATTTCAAAAGCTTTCACCTTTGCTGGGTTGCTTAGACGATCCATCATGCCGCTTACACCACCGTGCTTTAGGGCTTCTGTGATCACTTCTACGCCATATTGTACCAATTTAGAGGCGTAGCCTGCTTCAATTCCTTTTTCGATCATTTTGTCGAAAGATAAGATCGAACCTGTTTGCAACAATCCGCAAAGAATCGTTTGCTCACCCATCAAATCTGATTTTACTTCAGCTACGAATGAAGATTTCAATACACCTGCTTTGTGACCACCTGTTCCTACACAATATGCTTTTGCTTCAGCCCAGCCTTTTCCTTGTGGGTCATTCTCCGGGTGAACAGCGATTAAGGTAGGTACACCAAAGCCACGAAGGTACTCTGCGCGAACCTCAGAACCTGGACATTTTGGCGCAACCATGATGACAGTAATATCTTTACGGATCTGCATGCCTTCTTCCACAATGTTGAAACCGTGTGAATACGATAATGTAGCGCCTTCTTTCATCAAAGGCATTACGGCGTTGATAACTGAAGTGTGTTGTTTATCTGGAGTCAAGTTGATGACTAAATCTGCAGTGGGAATCAATTCTTCGTAAGTTCCTACATTAAAATTGTTGTCCGTAGCATTTTTCCAAGAATCTCTTTTTTGTTCAATAGCTTCCTTACGTAAAGCATAAGAAACGTCCAATCCGCTATCTCTTAAGTTTAAACCTTGGTTCAAGCCTTGTGCGCCACATCCTACGATTACGATTTTTTTACCTTTTAAAGCATTTACGCCATCCGTGAATTCGGTGTTGTCCATGAATTCAGCGTGACTTAATTGTTCTAACTGCTCTCTAAGCGGTAAAGTGTTGAAATAATTTGCCATTGTTTTACTTTCTTTCTGTTATGGGTTGTTGATTATTTGTTTTAATTATTGTACTAATCTGCGTTGTGCCATTGCATAGCCGAAATGAACATTGTCATGTCCAGATGTCAGGGCAATAACTTCTTCAATGGTGTCCATTGGATAACCATAGGTTGCTGTTGAAAAGGAAGTGATTTCTCCAAAGACACCATTGTCATAATCGGCGGCAATTTGCTCAATACTACGGATGGCGATTTCTTTTAATTCATCGATCTCCGCTTGTTCAACAAAGCGGGTTGGTTTGGTATCTTTTTTATAATCTTCGTTATATTTTACCCAAGCCGTATCGGCTTTAATTCCTGTACGCACATAGATCAAGGTCTGGGTACTGACAACGATATGCGCAAAATTCCAGATGATATTGTTGTTAAATCCTACAGGAATTTTGTTAAGCTGTTCTATAGAAAGGCCTTCAATTAATTCAATGAATTTTTGACGTGACTTTAAGATAAATTTAAATGTTTCTTGCATGATATTTTTAATGCTTACATTGTAAATACATCATCTCTTTTGTCGAGATATTCGTTTTCTACAATTTCTTCAGAAGGCTCTCGGGCTTCAAACTGAACCAATTTGGAGTGGAAGCCAGCACTATCCTTGATGATGGCAATACGAGCTCCACGTACAAATTCGATCAAGCCATATTTTGTCAGCTCTTCGGTTAACTTATCAATCTCTTCGCGGTGACCGGCCGTTTCAAATACAATATAATCGTTGCGGATCACAACGACATTCGCACCGTATTGGCGTAACAACCGCTCGACGTAAACTTTTTCATTCACAACATCCGCAGGAACTTTATATAATGCCTGTTCTTGCCAGATCACTTCATCATTGGTGTTGTAATAGGCTTTGAGGATGTCAATTTGTTTTTCCAGCTGACGGCAAAGCTTACGCAGAACATCCTCCGCTTCTGTGATCACAATGGTAAAACGATGTATCCCTTCCACTTCAGAAGGGGAAGTGTTCAAACTTTCGATATTGATTTTTCTTCTCGAAAAAATCGTTGAAATCCGACCGATAAGACCGATAGAATTCTCTGTATATAGGGTGATGGTATATTCTTGTTTTTCCATGTTAAATTCTACTTTAAGCGTATCTCAGATACCGATGTTCCTTGCGCAACCATTGGGAATACATTATTTTCCTTACCGACCATCACTTCCAATAGATAAGCTCCGTCATGATCAATCATTGTTTTCAGGGCATTACGAAGATCTTTTCTTTCCGAAATCTTCTGACCGTCGATGTAATAGCCTTTCGCTACAGCAACAAAATCAGGACTCGTGATATTCACGAATGAATAGCGCCTGTCGTGGAATAATTGCTGCCATTGACGCACCATGCCCAGGAATTCATTGTTGAGAATCATAATTTTGACTTTTGCACCAAATTGCATGATCGTTCCCAACTCTTGGATGGTCATCTGTATACCACCGTCGCCGATGATGGCCACAACGGTTTTTTCTGGAGCGCCATACCAAGCACCGATAGCTGCTGGAAGTCCAAAACCCATGGTTCCCAAACCTCCTGAGGTTACATTTGATTTGCTGTTATTAAATTTAGCATAGCGACAAGTTACCATTTGATGTTGACCAACATCGGTTGTGATGATTGCATCACCTCCCGTCAATTCATTCAACACATTGATTACTTCACCCATCGTCATAATATCTGTTTGCGGATGAAGTTCATCCTGGATAACTTCCTTGATTTCTTCTTTTTCAAGTTCGCGGAATTGCGCTAACCAAGCAGAATGGTCTGTTGCATTTATCAATTCCGTCAGCATCGGGAGTGATTCTTTACAGTCGCCCCATACAGGTACGGTTGTCTGTACATTTTTGTCAATCTCGGCGGGGTCTATATCCAAATGGATTACTTTTGCCTGTTTGGCGTATTTATCCAAACGACCCGTTACGCGGTCGTCGAATCGCATACCGATAGCAATCAACACATCGCATTCATTGGTCATCACGTTTGGCGCATAGTTACCATGCATACCAAGCATGCCGACATGAAGTTTATGGTCTGTTGGTAGGGCACTCAAACCCATAACAGTGCTCGCAGATGGGATACCGGCCTTTTCGATAAATGTTTTAAATTCCTCCTCGGCTTTTCCTAAAATAATTCCTTGTCCCCAAAGAACAAATGGTTTCTTGGCATTGTTGATTAGGGCTGCCGCTTGTTCGACATATTCTTTTCGTACTTGTGGTGCAGGTCTGTAGCTGCGTACATGGTTGCACTTTTCGTAACCATAATAATCAAACAATTGCAATTGCGCGTTTTTCGTGATATCGATCAGTACCGGCCCGGGACGGCCAGTGCTGGCAATGTAAAATGCTTTTGCAAGTGCAGCTGGAATTTCAGTGGCGTCGGTAACTTGATAGTTCCACTTTGTAACCGGTGCCGTGATATTGATGACATCAGTTTCCTGAAATGCATCAGTTCCTAATAGTGAAGCGAAGACCTGACCTGTGACACAGACGATCGGGTTACTGTCAATCATGGCGTCAGCCAATCCAGTAACTAAGTTTGTTGCTCCAGGACCACTTGTCGCAAAGACGACACCGGTACGACCTGAAGATCTTGCATAACCTTGCGCCGCGTGGATTCCACCTTGTTCATGGCGCACTAAAATATGCTTCAGACGATCCGTATAATCATAAAGGGCATCATAGATGGGCATAATTGCGCCTCCAGGATAACCAAATACGGTATCAACTCCTTCGCTCAATAAGGCTTCCAGTACAGCTTTAGATCCCGAAATTTGTGTCGGGGTTTGTTGCGCTGCGGTAGCCTTATTTTCTGTTATTTCCAGTGTACTCATTACGTTGATTTTTTTTTGTTGATTATTCAGTCTTTTTAGTATTTAGCTATTCGATCAGGAGACGTTAGAGCTCAACGTCTCCATTTCTTGATTTCTATAGATCGGTTACACAACCTTCTGAGGCATCTGCAACTGTTTTAGCATATTTATATAATACGCCTTTGCTAACTTTCAATGCCGGTTGTACCCAAGCTGTGCGGCGTTGTACGATCTCCTCATCCGAAAGGATGACATTGATGCTGTTATTGACCGCGTCAATCTCGATGATATCATCATCATGTACAAGGCCGATCAACCCACCTTTGTAAGATTCCGGTGTGATATGCCCTACGACAAAACCATGCGTTCCACCAGAGAAGCGGCCATCAGTAATCAAAGCAACAGATTTACCCAAGCCCGCGCCGATAATCAATGAGGTCGGTTTGAGCATTTCAGGCATGCCTGGTGCCCCTACAGGACCTTCATTTTTGATTACGACAACATCCCCAGGCTTGATTCGTCCCGATGCAATACCTGCTACTAAATCATGTTCGCCGTCGAATACGCGTGCAGGGCCGGTGAATTTTTCACCTTCCTTACCGGAGATTTTTGCTACAGAGCCTTTTTCAGCAAGATTTCCGTAAAGAATCTGTAAGTGTCCTGTGGCTTTAATAGGATCGCTTAATGGTTTGATAATCGGTTGATCATATTCCATGATTGATTTAACATCAGCCAAGTTTTCGGCAACGGTTTTTCCTGTTACAGTAATGCAGTCGCCATGGAGTAAGCCTTCGTCTAAGAGATACTTCATGACAGCAGGAGTTCCACCATATTGTTGGAGATCTTGCATCAAGTATTTACCGGATGGTTTAAAGTCGGCTAACACAGGCGTTTCATCGCTCATGCGTTGAAAGTCATCTTGGGTGATGTCTACGCCTATCGCTTTACCTATAGCAATAAAGTGAAGAACAGCATTCGTGCTTCCCCCCAAGATAACAATGGTGCGTAAAGCATTTTCAAATGCCTTGCGTGTCATGATATCAGAAGGCTTGATATCTTTCTCAAGTAGGGTACGGATGTGTTTACCTGCCTCGAGGCATTCATTTTTCTTCTCTTCCGATATTGCTGGATTGGAAGACGAGTAAGGCAAGCTCATGCCCAAGGCTTCAATAGCAGAAGCCATGGTATTTGCTGTATACATCCCGCCACAGGCACCTGCACCGGGACAGGTATGTTTGATAATCCCTTCATAGTCTTCATCGGATAGATTTCCGCAGATGCGTTGTCCCAATGCTTCAAATGCAGATACAATGTTTAATTCTTCCCCTTTATAGTGGCCAGGAGCGATTGTTCCACCATATACCATTAAAGAAGGACGGTCCAGACGAGCCATTGCCATAATAGCGCCGGGCATGTTTTTATCACAGCCAGGAATAGAGATCAAGCCATCATAATATTGCCCACCGCAGATTGTTTCGATACTGTCAGCGATCACATCCCGGCTTACCAATGAATAACGCATGCCATCTGTACCATTACTCATCCCGTCGCTGACGCCAATGGTTCCGAAGGTCAGGCCTACTAAATTATTGTTCCAAACGCCCTTTTTGACGATTTGTGCCAAATCATTTAAGTGCATATTACACGTATTACCATCATATCCCATGCTGGCAATACCGACCTGTGCTTTGTCCATGTCGGCATCTGTAAGACCGATACCGTAAAGCATGGCTTTTGCAGCAGGTTGCGTTTCGTCTTGTGTAAATGTACGGCTGTATTTGTTCATTGCATTTTCGCCGTTAGATGATGACTTCATAATTTTCGTTCTCTAATACTAAATTTTTATAACGTCTTTGGATTGATGCCCCTATGCTATGTTCCCAAGCTTCTTGATAGATGACATCATCGACTTGTTTGATTCCGATGATTTCTGCGGCAGTCCCACATAAGAAGGCGCTGTCTGCGGTATAAATATCTTCAACAGTCAGTTGCTTTTCGATAACTTCGAAATTTAACTTTTTACAGATATTTTTCACCGTTTGGCGTGTAATGCCCGGGAAGATGTTTTTCGTGGGCGGTGTATAGATTTTGAAATCTTTTTCAATAAAAATGTTTTCACTGGATGCTTGGGCAACATAGCCTTCATGATCGAGCATTAAAGCTTCGTCATACCCTCTTTTGATGGCTTCCGTTGTGGCAAGAATAGAGTTAACATATTGCCCAGAGATTTTCGAGTCAATTTTAAACGATTTTGGATTAGGTCTTTTGATATCCGAAATACATACCCGTAATAAGTTTTGACCAAGATATGGTCCCCATTCCCAGGCTGCAATCATGATGGTTGCTTCGGTTGATGAGGTTAAGTGCATATTTGAACCGGTCAATACCAATGGACGTATATAGGCTTCTCTGAGGTTGTTGGTGGCCAGAAGCTCATAACAAATTTCGATCAGCTCTCTATTACTCCAACGATAAGGAATATTAACTCCTTCACATGATTTCTTCAAACGGTCGAAATGCTTATCAGCTTTAAAGATACGGGGGCCATTGTGGGTATTATATGCGCGTAATCCATCGAATACAGCATACCCATAATGCAGTGACTGCGCAAACGGATCCAACGCCGCTTCGGAAGCTTTTACAAAAGCTCCATTCAAATAGATCAATGTATTTTTATCGTAGTATTTCATAACCCTGAATTTACCTCAGTATAATAATTCCCTTCGTGGTGTTTTGGTGGTAAATCATGTGATCTCAAGTTTCTATAAAAACTTTCGATTTTCATTTCCTCAAGGTAGCAGGAATTACAATAATTGGCAATAGGCAAACTGCTAATTTTAAATTTAGAATAAAATTTTATATTAAATGCTTTTTGCAATTTTTTTTGATAAAATAGTAGATTTGGTCAGTTTTATATTTTGTTAGTCGTATACCATATTTAATATCGGTCTACTGTTGTGAAAAATAATTTTTTGTGACAACGGTCAATTTTCTTCTTAAAATGATGAAAACGTCAAAAAAACTTTAAAAAAAAAGCTTCCGATATTTCTATCGGAAGCTTTTAAATTTTATAAAATCGATTTGATTTAATCTCCGATAATTCCTTCAGCAAGCACGGTAATGACATTGTCTTTTGCTTCGACAACACCACCTTTAATGAACACTTCTTGTTCACCTTTACCTTGTTGAATAATTACTTTTCCATCTTCCAAAGTAGAAACGATGGCAGCGTGGTCTTTCAAAATTTGGAAAGAGCCTGCAGAGCCAGGTACAGTAACAGCCGTTACTTCGCCTTCGAATGCTAATTTGTCAGGAGTGATAATTGTTAATTTCATTATTCTTAGATATAATCTAAATTAAACTGCTTCTGCTAATAATTTTTTACCTTTTTCGATAGCATCATCAATGTTACCTACTAAGTTGAAGGCAGCTTCAGGATACTCATCTACTTCACCGTCAATAATCATATTGAATCCTTTGATGGTATCTTTGATATCTACCAATACGCCTTTTAAACCTGTAAACTGCTCTGCAACATGGAAAGGTTGTGATAAGAAGCGTTGTACACGACGTGCACGGTGTACTGTTAATTTATCTTCTTCAGATAATTCGTCCATACCTAAGATGGCGATGATATCTTGCAATTCTTTATAACGTTGAAGAATTTCTTTTACACGTTGAGCGGTATTGTAGTGTTCGTTACCTAAAACGGCTGGAGAAAGGATACGCGATGTAGAATCTAATGGATCCACGGCAGGGTAGATACCTAACTCAGCAATTTTACGAGACAATACTGTGGTTGCATCCAAGTGGGCGAAAGTTGTCGCTGGAGCAGGGTCAGTTAAGTCATCGGCAGGTACATATACAGCTTGTACAGAAGTGATAGATCCGTTTTTAGTTGATGTGATACGCTCTTGCATTAAACCCATTTCCGTTGCCAACGTTGGTTGATAACCTACGGCTGATGGCATACGACCCAATAGGGCTGATACTTCAGAACCTGCTTGTGTAAAACGGAAGATGTTATCAATGAAGAATAATACGTCACGGCCCTGACCTTCGCCATCACCGTCACGGAAGTATTCCGCTACTGTAAGGCCTGATAAAGCAACACGCGCACGTGCACCAGGAGGCTCATTCATTTGACCGAATACGAATGTACATTTTGAATCTTTCATCAATTCGTGGTCTACAGTGTCTAAAGGCCATTCGCCTTTTTCCATGCCTTCCATAAAATGCTCACCATATTTGATGATACCAGATTCTAACATCTCGCGCAACAAGTCATTACCTTCCCGAGTACGTTCACCTACACCGGCGAATACAGAAAGACCACCGTGACCTTTTGCGATATTGTTGATTAATTCTTGGATTAATACAGTTTTACCTACACCGGCACCACCGAATAAACCAATTTTACCACCTTTAGCATATGGCTCTAAAAGGTCAATAACTTTGATACCAGTAAAAAGTAC